>JAMCZD010000061.1:0-13215 GCA_023473405.1 Candidatus Omnitrophota bacterium | reverse complement strand
CCGATCTGATTTCGGCGAGGCCGAAAGCCGGTTCGTCGAGGAAAAGGTCCATAAACCCAAACAAGTGGACCTCGGCCCCCGGATCATGCTCGACGACGAGCGCTGCATCCTGTGCTCGCGTTGCATCCGGTTCACGCGCGAAATTGTCGGGGACGACGCCCTGGGCTTTGTCCGGCGCGGCAGTTACACCACGCTGACGAATTATCCGGGCAAACCGTTCGACAACAACTACACGCTCAACACTGTCGATATCTGCCCTGTGGGCGCACTTACATCGAAGGATTTCCGGTTCCAAATGCGGGTCTGGTTTCTCGAGGAAACCCCGAGCCTCTGCACCAGTTGCGGCACCGGCTGCAACATCATCATCGGTTCGCGGGAAAACAAGATCTACCGCTACTCCCCCCGCGCCAACGACGCCGTCAATAGTTGCTGGATGTGCGACGCCGGGCGGCTTAACTACCGGTGGATCGATCGGCCCGACCGGCTCTCTCGAGTCCAAAGGCGCGATCCGAAAGGCAATGTTGAACCGGTGGATTGGCCCGCGGCACTCGACGAAATCTCGGCCTTCCTGCGCGCCGCCGCCCCAGGCTCAACCGCCATCATCGCCTCGAACCGGCAGACCAACGAAGAGCTGTTCCTCCTGCACCGCCTGGCCGCCAAGATAGAAGCCATTACTGATTCCATCCCGCAGTCCGGTCCAGGCGACAAACTGCTGGTCAGCACCGACAAGAACCCGAATAGCAATGGAGCCCTCCTGGCCGGCATCGCCGCCTCACCCCCAGGATCGAATCTCCCCCGGATTCTCGAAGGCATCCGCCAGGGCCGGGTTCGCGTCTTGGTCGTTTTTGGCGAGGAGATCACCCGGCACGGATTCACCGCCGATTTGCTGGATCGATTGGAAAAGATCGTTGTCAGCGATATCCTGCCCAACCGGACCGCTGCCCTGGCCCATTACCTGTTGCCCGGGTGCGCTCATGCCGAAAAGCAGGGAACCTTTACCAACACCAAAGGGCGTTTGCAGAAGTTCATGCCCGCGGTGGCCCCGCCCGGCGAGGCGCGGCCCGAATGGCAGTTCTTGCGCGAGCTCGTCGAGTCGGTGACTGGCGAATCAATGCCGGCGGCGATCGAGGGTTTGTTTGGCCGCATGGCGGAAGCGGTGAACGCCTACCGGGGATTAAGCTGGAACGACCTGGGCGATCATGGGGTGACGGTGAAGATTTGACGATTCCATGACCACGCTGAATCCAATGACTCCCGATGTCCAATTCGCGCTCTACAGCGCGCTGAAGATCGTGATCGCCATGGCGGTGTTGCTGAGCATGGTCGCCTACACCGTCCTGGCCGAGCGCCGGATCGCCGCCTGGATTCAGGACCGGGTGGGCCCGAACCGGGTTGGTCCATGGGGTTTGCTGCAACCGCTGGCCGACGCCGTCAAGGCCCTGCTGAAAGAGAATTTAGTCCCGGCACATGTGCGCAAGGTAAGCTATTGGCTGGCGCCGATGCTGGTGATGATCCCCAGCCTGCTGGCACTGACGATCATCCCGTTCGGCTCGACCCTGGGCCTTCAGAAAATGGTCATTGCCGATTTGAACGTGGGCGTGCTTTTCACGTTCGGCGTCGCTGCCATGACCGTTTACGGGCTGGTGTTGGCGGGTTACGCCGCCAATTCCAAATACCCGTTCCTGGGCGGGCTGCGCTCGGGCGCTCAAATGATCTCGTACGAAGTGGCGATGGCGTTGTCCATCGTGCCGGTGTTCATGCTGGTCGGGAATCCGGAATTCAGCGGATGGATTGCTGATCGGGCGAATGCCTGGCACCCGCTTCTGGCCAATACCAGCCCATTGAACCTGAACCGCGTGGTGGCTTACCAGGCCGGCGGCTTTTTTCACTGGATGCTCTTTCAACAGCCGCTGGCCTTTATCCTCTTCCTCGTCGCCGCCTTTGCCGAAACCAACCGCCTCCCGTTCGACCTGCCCGAAGCCGAACAGGAATTGGCCGGCGGTTACAACACCGAATACAGCTCCATCAAGTTCGCCCTGTTTTTCATGGGCGAGTATGCCAACATGATCGTGGCCTCCGGCCTTATCGTCACCCTGTTCCTGGGCGGTTGGACCTTGCCGTGGTTCGGGCTGAACCACCCGGCTGCCACGTTCGCAGTGGGCTTGGTTCATATTGCCGTTTTCCTGATCAAGGTGGTGGCCGTGGTGGTGTTATTCATCTGGGTGCGCTGGATGTGGCCGCGGTTCCGATACGATCAATTAATGGACCTGGCCTGGCAGCGGTTCGTCCCGCTGGCGTTGGTCAATATCATGATTACTGCAGTGGTGCTATGGGCACAATAACCCCCTTTGTCATGACAGCGGCTCTTCCGGCTTGCGCCGCGGAGCGCGGATGCCTTCATCCGCGCGTAAAGGAAGGCAGCGCGAACTTGTCCGTTGCCATTCGTCCATATCACGATGGGCAAGGAATCCACTTTCACCTCGGCTCCCGCTTATGATCGTTCCTCGACCAGCCCTGACCCTTTGGGAACGCCTTTACCTGCCGGCCATTATCAACGGTTTCACGGTCACCCTCCGCCATTTCTTCCGGAAAAAAGTGACCATGCTCTACCCCGAGGAGAAATGGACCATGCCCGAAGGCTATCGGGGCGCCCCGTACCTGGTCAAAGACCAGGAAGGCCGCACCAAGTGCGTTGCCTGCCAATTATGCGAGTTCGTCTGCCCGCCCAAGGCCATCCGCATCACCCCCCCGGGGCCGGCCTTGAATCCCGCCACCGGCAACATCGAGAAAATTCCCAAGGAATTTCAAATTGACATGCTCCGTTGCATCTTCTGTGGATTGTGCCAGGAGGTATGCCCCGAGGAAGCCATCTTCCTGATGCGCGATTACTCCTTTACCGGCTTGTCCCGCGCCGAAATGGTTTTTAACATGCAAATGCTCCTCGCCTTGGGCGGGGTGCGCCCCGACAAAATCGAGAAATGGAAACACAAATAAACTATGGCGGCACGCCGGGCCCCGCCGGCCAACTGCCCCGCGGCCCAGTCTTTGAACCTTGAGCTTATGCAGGAGTTCCTGTTTTACTTTTTTGCCATCCTGACCCTGGTCTTTGGCTTACTGGTCGTGGCCAGTCCCTCGAGAAGGAACCCGGCGGCCAGTGTCTTCTTCCTGGTCCTCACCCTGGTCTGCCTGGCCGGCCTGTTCGTGTTGCTGCACGCCTTCTTCCTGGCGGCGGTCCAGATCATCGTTTACGCCGGAGCGGTCATGGTGCTCTTCCTGTTCGTCATCATGTTTCTGAATGTGCAACAGGAATCACATCGCCCCCGCACCGGGACCCGGATGGCGCTCAGCGTCTTGATCGCCGGCGCCATCGTGGCCCTGCTCAGCCGGGCGTTGGGCGCCGCAAGCGCGAGTCCCGCCTTTCCGCAACCGGCAGTCGAAGGTGGCACGGGGCCTCTCGGGACGGTTTTGTTTACCGAATATGTATTGCCATTTGAAGTAATTTCTGTTTTGATTCTGGTGGCAATTATCGGGGTGGTTTGCCTCGGGAAAAAGGAGCTCAAATGATTGGATTGGTACATTACCTGGTCGTCAGCGCCCTGTTGTTCGGCTTGGGAGTCTTGGGAGTCTTGCTCCAGCGCAATCTCCTCGTCACCTACATGTCCCTCGAGCTCATGCTCAACGCCGCCAATCTCGCCCTGGTCGCCTTTTCGCGATTCAACCGCGGCTTGGACGGGCAGGTGATGGTTTTCTTTGTTATCACCGTGGCGGCGGCGGAGGTGGCGGTGGGATTGGCCTTGATCGTGGCGCTGTTCCGGCGGAAACAAACCGTCGGGGTGGACGACTTGACGGACATGAAACTGTAGGCGTCCGAGATCTTTATGAGCCAAACCTTTCCGTGGTTCATCCTGTTCCTGCCGCTGGGCGCGGCGGTGTTGATCACCCTGTTCACCCATGAGCGGCGCGAATTAAGCGCCCGGCTCTCGATCGCGGCCGTGGTGGTCTCGTTTTGGTTGAGCGTCCTGTTATTTACCGATCCTCGAGCCGCCGATCCGGGATTAACCCTGTCGGTGAATTGGTTGAATGTCGGCGGGCTCAGCGTGGATTTCGGACTGCTCCTGGACCGGCTCAGTCTGTTGATGCTGCTGGTGGTGACCGCGGTCGCCGGCGCCATACATATTTACTCCTACGAATACATGCGGTCGGATCGCAGCTTTTCCGCATACTTCGCCGCGCTGAGCTTCTTCACCTTCGCCATGCTCGGCGTTGTGCTTTCGGACAACTTTCTCCAGATGTTCATGTTTTGGGAATTGGTGGGAGTATCGAGCTATTTGCTGATCGGTTTCTGGCACGATCGCCCCGCCGCCGCTGACGCGGGCAAGAAGGCCTTTCTCACCAACCGGGTGGGCGATGCCGGGTTCCTGGCGGGAATCATTTTGCTTTGGGCCATGCTAGGCTCGGTGAACTTCGATTTCCTGGCGCAAAAGCTGGCCGAGGATCCGCGGCGGCTCGGGGCCTTCTCGACCGTGGCGGGCCTGTTGATTTTCTGCGGTGCGATGGCCAAGTCGGCCCAGGTGCCGTTGCACGTTTGGTTGCCCGACGCCATGGAAGGCCCGACACCCGTCAGCGCCTTGATCCATGCCGCCACGATGGTGGCTGCCGGCGTGTTCATGCTCTGCCGGGTCTTTTTCCTGTTCGGGGCGACGCCGCAGTGGCCTGCCGGATTAACCTGGCTCGACGGCATCAGCGCCCTCGAAGTGATTGCCTGGATTGGCGGGATCACCGCCCTGATGGCAGCGGTCATCGCCATTCAACAAAACGATATCAAACGCATCCTGGCTTACTCGACCCTGTCGCAACTCGGTTACATGGTCATGGCAGTCGGCTTGGGCGGACGGACTTCGGCCATGTATCACTTGACCACCCACGCCTTCTTCAAGTCCCTGTTGTTCCTTGGCGCCGGCGCGGTTATATACCGGCTGCATCATGAACAGGATATTTGGCGCATGGGAGCCTTGCGCCATAAAATGCCGCTCACGTTCGGAACCTTTCTCCTCGCCACGCTCGCCCTCTGCGGGGTGCCGCCTCTTAGCGGCTATTTCAGCAAAGATGCCCTGCTCGGACGCGCCTATGAACAGAACGTGCCTCTCTTTCTGCTGGGCCTGTTTACCGCCGCCCTGACCACCTTCTACATGTTCCGCCTGATCTTCGTCGCCTTCCTGGGCCGGCCGAGATCGCCCCACATCGAGGAGGTCCGCGAAGTGCCCGGCGTGATGGTCCTGCCGATGCTGTTCCTGGCCGTGCCGGCGGCCCTGCTGGGTTTTTGGGCGGTAAACCACTACCTGGCCGAACAATTTAGCTCGATCCCGCCGGAGCCTGTGCCGCCCTGGTACGAGCAAGTGTTCGCCCCGTTTCAACATTTGCCACTGGTGGCGTTTCTGGGACTTGGCGCCATTGCCTGTGGTTTCTTTGCCGCCTGGGGAATATATGGCAAGGCATCCAAGGACCCGCTCCCGGAGAAACTGGGCGGCCTGGCCCGGGCGATGCGAAACCGATTTTACTTCGATGAATTATACGCACGAATCATTGCCGTCACCCAGGAACTCCTGGCGGACTTTGCCGACTGGTTCGATCGGTGGATACTTGCCGGCGTGGGCGTTCGGGGGGCGCATGGGACCACGGAATTCTTTGCGCGCCTGCTGCGACTGGTCCAGACCGGCAACCTCCGAACCTACGCCATCCTTTTCGGCGCCGGTGTGGTAATCCTGCTCTATGCCCTTCTAACCCGTTAAAGCATGTCCACGCTCACCTACATAATCGGTTGGCCCCTCGCTGCGGCAGTGGCGTTGCTCTGGGTTCCGCGCCAGATGCGCGTCTTGGTCCGGCTGGTCCCGCTCCTGGCCACGTTCATCACCATGGTGCTGGCGATCAAGCTGTTCTGGCAATTCGAGCCGGGCGCCGCCGGTTACCAGTTCGTCCAGAAAATCGGCTGGGTGACCTCGCTCGATATCAGTTATCACGTCGGCGTTGATGGTCTCAGCGTGGGCCTGGTCCTGATGGGTGCGGTTGTTGCGTTCGCGGCGGCGTGCGTGGCCTGGGAAATCAAAGAGCGCGAAAAGGAATTCTACTTCCTGCTCTTGCTCATGACCGGCGGCATCCTGGGCGCCTTCGCCTCGCTGGACATGTTCTTCTTCTATTTCTTCCACGAACTGGCCCTGGTGCCCACGTTCATCATGATCGGTGTCTGGGGCCGGGGCGAACGCAAGAACTACGCGACCTTTCAGATCACTCTCTATCTCACGCTTGGTTCATTGCTGGTCTTGATCGGCCTGATCGCCCTTTACCTCCGCTCCGGCGCCAATACCTTCGACCTGGTCCGATTGACTGCTTACCTCGGAAAGCACCCGCTGAGCCCGGATGCGCAACTGGCCGTGTTCCCGTTATTACTCTTTGGTTTTGGCATCCTGGTTTCGCTCTGGCCTTTCCACACGTGGGCGCCTTTGGGATACCGTGCGGCCCCAACCTCGACGGCGATGCTGCATGCGGGAGTGCTGAAGAAGTTTGGGCTGTACGGCCTGTTGCGAATCGCCCTGCCTTTGATGCCGGTCGGGGCCCGGCACTGGCTCGGCGTAGTCGCCTTCCTCTGCGTGGGCAATATCCTCTACTGCGGCCTGGTGGCGATGCGGCAGAAAGACCTGAACCTGCTCGTGGGCAATTCGAGCGTGGCGCACATGGGCTTTGCCTTTCTGGGGATCGCCAGCCTGGGCCTGATCGGCATCACGGGCGCCGGGGTGGTGATGGTCGCCCACGGATTCCTGGCGGCGCTGACCTTCGGCTTGACCGGTTATCTCTATCAACAAACCGGGACGTTGGAGATCAGTGAACTGGGGGGCTTGCTTCGGCGCCTGCCTTTCATCGGCTCTGCCCTGGTCATGGCCATGCTCGCCGGTTGCGGCCTGCCCGGTTTCGCCAATTTCGTGGGGGAAGTCCTGGTCGTGTTCGGCTCCTGGAAGTCCGTTCCGATTATTGCCGTGCTGGCCCTGTGGGGTGCCTTGGTCATTGCCGCTGTTTATATGCTGCGCGCCCTGCGCAATGTCCTCCACGGCCCCTTGCCGGAAAAATGGGCTGCCCTCAGCGACGCCACGAATCCATGGCGGAAATTGCCGTTCGTCCTGCTGCTGAGCGGCCTGATCATTTTTGGCTGCTTCCCGCGATTGTTGACCGGCAAGATCACCCCCGCCGCCGCCGCTATTTTGCAAACCGCCGCCCCACAACAACCATGAACGCCCTCCTGACCCTTCCCGAGATTGCCGTGGTGGCCTTGGGCCTCGGCCTGCTGTTGTTGGACCTTTGGACTCCGCCCGATCAAAAACGCCAATTAGGCTACATCGCTGTCGCCGGGCTCGGACTGATCCTGGCCGCCACCTTTACCCTCCACGGCTCGAACCCGCAATATGCCTTTGGGCAAATATACGTGATGGACGGACTGGCCCTGTTTTTCAAGCGTTTCTTCCTGCTCGGCGCCCTCTTTGTCCTGGTTATGTCCACCGATTTCGCCGACCGGTTCCCTGCCGGCATCGGTGAATACTACGCCCTGATTCTATTTGCCCTCGCCGGCATGATGTGGGCTGCATCAGCCAATGACTACAGCCTGTTGTTCGTGGCCATTGAATTGATCACGATCAGTTTCTATGTCCTCAACAGCTTCCGGCGCAACCAGGCCGACTCACTCGAAGCCGGCGCCAAATACCTGATCCTGGGCGCCCTGGCATCGGCATTCCTGGTCTATGGCATCGCCTTCGTCTATGGCGGCTCCGGTACGCTGTCCTTCCATCCCACCGGACCAAACTCCACCGACCTTTCGCTTTCACCCATATTCCAACTCGGGCTCGCCATGGTCCTGGTCGGGTTGGGTTTCAAGATTGCCGCGTTCCCATTCCAAATTTGGGCGCCCGATGTTTACCAGGGATCACCGACACCGACGACGGCCTTTTTGGCCATCGGCTCCAAGGCAGCCGGATTTGTGCTGCTGTTGCGTGTGCTGTTCTCCGCTGCACCCGACGTCGCAACCCATTGGCGCCCCTGGTGGATGGCCGTGTGCGCGATCACCATCCTTTACGGCAATCTCGGCGCCGTTCCCCAGCGCAATGTCAAGCGCCTGCTTGGCTATTCGAGCATCGCCCATGCCGGTTACATGCTCTTGGGCGTTGCGGCGATGAGCGCCGCCGGCGCCGCCGCCATTCTGTATTACCTGGGCGGTTACCTCTTTACCCTGGCCGCCGCGTTCACCGTGATTTGCCTGGCGTTCCGAAAATCCGATACCGGCGACCTAGCGGGCCTGGCTGGACTCCACCACCGCTCCCCGTTCCTGGCCGCCACCCTCACCCTGGCGATGGTCTCGCTGGCCGGCATCCCGCCATTAGCCGGTTTCTTCGGCAAGTTCCTCCTTCTCAAAGCAGTTGTGCAACGGGGAATAACCAACCCGGCTTACTACTGGCTGGTGGCGGTGGCCTTGTTCGGGATTGTAGTCTCGCTCTACTTCTACCTCAACGTGGTTCGCGCCATTTACTGGTCCAAGACGCGCACTGAAACAGCCCCTATCGAAATACCGCGCCTCACCCGCTTCTCTCTTTACGGTTGCATAGCCGGCATGCTCTACCTGGGACTCCTCCCCAACACCTTCTTGAACTGGGCACAGGAAGCCGTCAAAGCCCTGCATTTGAATTGAGTCCGGATGCGGGCGTCTCTAAGGAACATCGGAATAAAGGAAAAAAACGCAAACAATGATCGAACTGAGGTTCGACGCTACCACGACCTGCGCCCACAAAAAAGCCAAGCTTGCCTTCCGGACCCGGTTTGCTACGATTTTAAACAATATTTAAACCTTTAAGGCCCAACGTTAAACAACCATAGTTTTATGGATTTGACGGAGTTTGCGTGGCTGGCAGGAGTGCTCGAATCGCGCCAACCGCTTGATGAGTCGCGTCCGATATGGGTGCGCCATGGAACAATCCAGTCCGGCCCTCCAATACCGCATCCGGAGTATCACCCGTACTGCGAGATTGGCACTCATTTGGAGGGGGAAATGGTTCAATTTGTGGAAGGGGGACAAACGCGGCGATATCCGGGTGATTTATTCTTAGCCGGGCCCGGGGTCCCGCATTGGGCGCATCTTATCAGCTACCCTCACACTTTCATTACTGTCTATTTCCTGCCCAGTGTGCTTATTCAGTACGGAACGGACCGTGATGGAGCCAGATTGCTCCGCCGCTTTACCGCACCCCAGGCATTAAACCGCCGCCTGGTGCGACCCCCGGCGGATTTGGTGCCCCGATTCGTTCAGGATTTCAAGGAAATGGTCGCCGAGTTCGGGAACCCCCGGATTGGAAGTGAAATGCGTCTTCTCAGCCTGCTGGTGGAGATGTTGGTTCGTCTGTTGCGCTGGGAACAAGGCGGCTTGCCCGACCAGGCGGAATCGGACGCCGACGTGGACTGGCAGGCCGTTTCCCGGGCGATACACTACCTGCGATCTCATTTTAAGGAATCCATTTACGCGCGAGATGTGGCGATGGCCGCTGGGGTGTGCCAATCCCGGCTCGAGTCCATATTCCGCGAGTCCCTGGGCGTTCCCTGGGTTCACTTCTTGCAGGAGTGCCGCATCGAGCGAGCTGCCGCCCTGCTCCATGTGCCCCGTTGCCGCGTGCTTGAGGTCGCCGTCTTCCTTGGGGTCCCAAGCATTTACACAGAGCGGTTGCTGGGCGGTATCGAAAGCCAATATAGCGAGAAAACTGCGCGTCCAGTATCTGCGTGCCCTCTCTCAGGTCATGAACCGTGGCGACCGGTGCGAGTTCATCTTCCTGGACGACCAGAACCGCCAGAGCATCATGGAGCCCCCCGGTCAGCCCTGCGAGAAGACCGATAGATAAATTGATGGCAGGAATTGACCGGCACGGCAACAACCTTGTAATTGGTGGAGGTGGGGGATATTGCGCGGTTTAAGACCGACGCTATCGACTAATGGGGTCATCCAACCTGGTGGACTGGGAAGAGGCAACAAATTATGCTCCACAATGCATGCCCGTTCGATTCCAGGATGCCGGGGCAACGAATTTTAGCCATCGCTTTTATCGAATCGCGTCCCCATAGAGTGCTAAACGACTGCCAAGGGTATCTCGATTGTCATCAAATCCATACCCCGCAACGCCTGCACCCGCTCCTGCCCGAAGGGCAAGGCGGAGCCGGCCGGTTTTGGGCTGGTTGCTTTTAGCGGCGGTTGAGCTGGTAACTACACTTTCAATCGAGGCCGCGGCATTTGCACGTCGGTTTCCGGATGGGTGCAACGGCTCGAAACAAGGGGGCCGTCATCGGGTGTCGTCAGGTGAACGTCCAACAATTGGATCGTGGAAAAGAGGGGGCAAGTTACTGACCCCATTTTAGTGCAGGCAGACTTGATCTGATTACGACGAATCGTGAGTTTCAATGACTCTGGAATGGTGGCAGGTCGGTTCGTGGGACGAAGGTTCCCCGAATCCAGGGTAATCCAGTAGGATAGTCCGGGGTGGAAGGGCAGGCCGGCGCGGTGTCATCGGTATAGTTCACTACGAATATCCGCCCGTCATTCAACTCAACCCACCCCGAATAACCCTGGTCCAATCCGTGGCTTCCGGTGGTGCTGGCCTGGATTTCGAGGACTTGATCCAATTGAAACTGGTCCGGAAATCCATCGCGCTGGGCCACCCACGATTGCTCGCGCACCCCGGTCTTGGGTTCTTCGAGCCGGGCATTCACACGCCGCCAAACGCTGCAACCCGTGACTCTCGGCGTGACTTGTTCCCGACGGACGCCCGTGGTAACCATCATTGCCGGGGGTATTTCCGGGAGTTGCGGCACCGGTTCAGCAAGGTTGGTTTCCCATTCATTCACACACGCCGCGGCCCAGGTATCGTTATACTGGAATTGCATGGGAAACATGGGTTCATTGCCGAATCCGAATACGTACGGGCTGGAGCGCACGGGCGTGCCGGGGGAACGGGCAAGGCGGGCGTCGACCTTGTCCGTCGCGAAGGCTTCCTTGCCATCTACGGCAAGACTCATTTTGCCGCCCTGGACGACGACCCGGTAAGTATGAAAGGTTCCCGGAGTAACGGGGACTCGAAGCGATTTCTCGTGCGCCACTTGGAGGTGATCCGGGAAGATGCGCAGCTTGCCCGCATATGGAACACTCAAGGTTGCGGCATAGCCGTTGTTCGAGAACACCTTTACCTCGGCCGTCAAATCGATCCGGCATTCCGGAGAGTCCGGAACCCGCAGAAAGTACTGGGTGAACTGTCCGCAAGCTCCATCATTGTCGATATAGAGTTCGCCGTTTTTCAGCCCGGTGGATTTCGAGTCGTTATAGTGAGCGCCCCATATTCGGGCCTGGGTATTCTTTTCCGGATCGCAAGCCCAGGCCCAAAGGCCGTTTCGTCCGAGACACTCTCGGGTGGTTAAAAGGACCCGTCCATCCGCCAAGCGCTTGGCACAAGTTCGACCGTCGATGGGAAACGGCAGTTCTTCGCACGTGGCCCAGGTCTTGCCGTTATCGTCAGAGTAAGTTTTCACTCCCGGCAGCATCCCGAATGTCTCGCGAATGAACATCCACAGGCGCCCGCCCGGCGCCGGCACCAGGCTCACTTCACTCAGGCTCCGGGGATACTCCTTGAATCCCGAGTATAGGGTCCAGGACTTACCCCGGTCTGTCGAACGGTAAATCTCCAACTGTTCGCCTTCTGTCAAGTCCCAGTAATCACCGGTCCACCAGGAACAGCAAAGGAGCCAGGAGCCATCGGAGAGTTCAGCGAGTTGGCTCGGATCAGCACCGGAATGTCCGCCCGCTTTCGCCGGATTCAGAACTCCGATGTCTTCCCAAGTCTCACCTCCGTCGGTGCCCTGATAGAAGAAGTCCCAGAGACTGCCACCTGTTCGCACGTCGCAATGAGCTATTAGCGATCCATCCTTTAGAATATTCACGCGCGAGCTGTTCACCCCGCTCGGATGAACCACCTTTGGTTTGCTCCAGGTTTTTCCCAGGTTCTCACTGTGGCAAGCGAACATCGGGCCGCCACCGCCATGCGCGCCGCCTCCGGTAAAACAACATACCAGGGTGGCCGGCCCGACGCGCGCCACGTCCGGAAAACCCAGCCAGGCCAAGTTGGGAGCTATGTGGTTGGGATTGTTGCGCGCAATCGTCACGTGCGCCCCTGTCCTCCCCCAGATCGACCGCATCGATTGGAACCTGAAACCTGTTCCCTCCGCCACGATTCGATCCTTCTTGGCCGCCTGATGAGGTAGCACCTTTTCTCCGTCCGGCCAGGGGGCTGAACGTATAACCAATTCAACCCCGGACGCGCCCTCATTCTGCTCCACTCGCACCGCGTTAAGTTCCGCGGCCCGGCTCATGGTGGGAATTTCATCCGCGAGCAGAGTCCAGTTGTCGTCTCCCCGCCCGTTGACCCACACGCTCAATCGCCCTTGTCCCAAGTCGAGCTTGATTTTAAAATCGTAGGGTGTCCGGGGCCGGGCGAAGGGTCCATAGTAATCGAACTTGCCGTTATCCGCCCAGGGAAGCAGAAAGGCCCTGTTAGTCATTCCCGTATGGGTATCCTTGGCTATCCCAAAGCGCAAAATGGGTTCGAAGCCTTTTCCCCCAGGGCCGACTTGAGAAGTAGCGGTCGTCGGGGGAAGGCCATGACTATTTCCACTCGTTGACTGGCAGGCCCGGGATGACGAAACGTTCCTGCCCGAGTTGTTCGAGGGATGTGCCTGGCCAATCGTTATGGTCTGCAATCCGTCTGGCTGTGCATCAACCAGGAGGGCCGGGTTGCTCGGCAAGGAACCGAAACTGGCGTAAATCCACACCAATCCTTTAGTTGGACTTACCTCGACTCGATGAAACCGCGTTTTGCCCCAAGCCATAGCCTCGCTGTCATCATACCGGAAGGACAGTGGCTTGATCTTTGGGTCGACAGTCTGCCCCGCTCCGCGCCCTATAGATGAAACCATAATCAGCAAGATGACGACGGCAGAAATCGGAATCGGTCTAGAGGTCTTCATGCCTTCCTAGACTAAGAACTCACTTCATGGAGATCAATATTAGAAAAAGGATTGTGTCGCGTCTCTAAGAACTGACCCCTATGTCTTGTGACGGCACGATCACGACCATTGGCCAGTTGCATCTGC
>JAMCZD010000462.1 GCA_023473405.1 Candidatus Omnitrophota bacterium | reverse complement strand
CAGGTAGAGATGAGAACCCATGCCTAGCGCGGAACAAATCAGGTGGGCCAAGACACGCATCACCATTACCATCCTGGTCGCGCTGACGATTCTGAGCGTCCTGATCTACCTGCTCGCCGGCACAAAGCTGTTCATCCCAAAGGCGATGATCCGGACGTATTTGAGCACGACTGAAGGGCTGGAGGGAGGGGCGTCCGTGCGCCTCGACGGGATCGGAATCGGCTGGGTCTCCAGGATCGGGTTTTCCGGTTTGAAGGATTCTTCCAAGGCGCTGGAAGTCCGAATGATCGTCGATGCGCGGTACTTGCCGCAAATCCCCCAGGACTCCGTGGTAGAGGTCACTTCGGACAACCTTCTTGGAGACAAGTACGTGGAAATCACGAGCGGCAAGAGTCCGGTGGCTGTGCGGCGCGGCGGAGTACTGCCCCATCAGCCGCCGAATGTCGCTCTCAGCCGCATTGACATGCAGACGTTTGAAGACAACCTCAGGGCGATTGACGCCCTTCTGAAGGACATTCAGGAGGGCAAAGGGGCGTTCGGCGATCTGATTATCGGGGAAAAGCTCTACAATGATGTCCTGTTCAAGGTGACCAGGCTGGAAAAGAGTCTGGCGGCGGCAAAAACCGGGGGCGTTGTCGGCAAGCTCCTCACTTCCGACGAAATATACCGCAGCCTAAGGGAACCGGCGCTACGGCTGAACGCGCAATTGGCCGAAATTCAGGCCGGGCGCGGCACGGCGGGTGAATTCATCCGGACCACAAAAATGCACGATAGCCTGGAGAAAAGTATCGATGAGGTCCAGCGCTCCGTGGACCAACTCGGGGCCAAGCCCTTCTTTAGTAGCGACGAGCTGTACGTCAAGTGGAACCGAAGCCTTGTCTCCTTGATTCGAAGCCTCGATGAGTTGAACGCGGGCAAGGGCACGGCAGGGAGTCTTTTGTCTAACCCGCAGGTCTACGAAAGCCTGAACGGGAGTTTGCGCCAGTTGCAGGCGCAATTACGCGATTTCCGGCAGAATCCGCGAAAGTACCTGCGCGTCCGCTCCCATCTGTTCTGATCTTCAAGCTCGCAGCCCGGTTACCCGCCGCGATATAATTTAACAGCAAAAGGAGTTCTTGAACTTGCGAAAAAAAGTTACGGTTGTCGGCGCCGGCAATGTAGGCGCCAATTGTGCTCTCCGCATCGCGGACAAGGAACTTGCCGATGTCGTCCTGGTAGACGTCGTTGAGGGCGTGCCCCAAGGCAAGGCATTGGATCTGCTACAGTCTGGCCCCGTTCAGGGCTATGACGTCATGGTCACCGGGGCCAACGATTACGGGCCCACGGCCAACTCCGATATCGCCATCATTACAGCGGGCTTCCCGCGCAAACCGGGCATGAGCCGCGACGATCTGCTGCTGGCCAACTACGAAGTGGTCAAAACCGCCACCGAACAGGTGGTCAAACAATCTCCCAACTGCATCATCATCGTGGTCACGAATCCGCTCGACGCCATGTGCCAGACCGCGTACATGGTTTCGCAATTTCCGAAGAATCGCGTTATCGGTATGGCGGGCGTGCTCGACACCGCGCGTTTCCGGACGTTTATCGCGCAGGAACTCAAAGTCTCGGCCGAGAACGTGACTGCGGTGGTCATGGGAGGCCATGGTGACACCATGGTGCCGCTGGTGCGCCTGAGCGGCGTTTCCGGCATTCCCCTCACCGAATTGATGGATCAGGCCACGCTGGACCGCCTGGTGGAACGCACGCGCAACGGCGGCGCCGAGATCGTGAAGTACCTGAAGACCGGCAGCGCCTATTACGCCCCCTCGGCGGCGACCGTGGAAATGGCCGAATCCATTCTGAAAGACAAGAAGAAAGTTCTGCCGTGCTCCGCCTATCTGGAAGGCGAATATGGAATTAAGGGCCTCTTTGTAGGGGTACCCGTGAAACTGGGCGAACGCGGCATCGAGCAGATCTACCAGATCAAGTTGGCGGCCGAAGAGCAGGCCCTGCTGCAAAAGAGCGCAAAAGCCGTACAGGAACTGGTGGACGTCATCCGCAAGAAGAACGTCTGACGGGCTACTGTTTCGTCAGTACCGCCTTCACCTTCTCGGCCAGATCGCGCGACTTATACGGCTTTTGGAGGAACGACGCGACCCGCAAGCCGCTGAATTGCTCGACCGCTTTGGCCTCATCGAACCCGGTGGATACGATCACCCTCAAACCGGGTTCGATGCGTTCGATCTCGTGGACGGCCTCTTCGCCGCTCATCACGGGCATCGCCATGTCCATGATGACGCAGGAGATCGCGTTCGGATTTTGCCGCACAATTTCCACGGCCTGCCGGCCATTTTCAGCCAGCAGCACGGTATAGCCGTACAACTCCAGTGTGGCCTTGGCCATCCGGCGCACGACGTCTTCATCGTCCACCACCAGGACCTTGCCCGTACCCGCCAAGCTTCGCGATTCGGCAACGGCCGGCTCCTTGCTCTCGCTGGCAGGCAGCAGCATGCGGAAGGTGCTGCCCTGGCCTGGAGTGCTGCTCACCCGGATGACACCCTGATGCGCCTTCACAATCCCGGCCACGGCCGCCAGTCCCATACCGCGGCCCATGAATTTCGTCGTGAAGAACGGGTCGAAAATCCGCGACGTCGTTTGCTCGTCCATCCCGCAGCCGGAGTCTCTCACCTCCAGATACACGTACTCGCCCGGTGGCAAACCGGAAGCGTCATTCGCCTCCAATGTCTGCGTCCCGGTGGAAATCCGGATCGTGCCGGCATCCTCGCCGATCGCTTCGGCCGCGTTCATCACCAGGTTCATCAACACCTGCTCCATCTGGTGTGCATCGGCTTGGACGGAGGGCACCGGCCCGGACAAATCCAGCGACAGCCGCACTTTCCTGGGCACCGAGGATTCGAGCAGATGGTGAATCCCTGAAATCACCTTCGGCAATTCAATCGGCCGGACGATGTACCGCCCTTTGCCCGAGTACGCCAGCAACTGCCGTGTCAGGTGCGCGGCACGTTCGCTGGCGGAAATGATGTCCTGAAGCTTGTCCCGCAACGGGTGTTCTTCCGGCAGATCGCTTAACGCAAGGCTGGCATTGCCCAGGACGCCAGTCAACAGATTATTGAAATCGTGGGCCACGCCGCCCGCCAGCACCCCAATGCTCTCGAACTTTTGGGCCTGGCGGTATTCCTCGTCCATACGGCGGCGTTCGGTCACGTCACTCACCAGGCAGACGGCTCCGGTGAACGTGCCAGAGTCTTCCAAAAGCGGTTCCACGCGAACGTGTAACCAGCGGTCCCCCGCCGGCACCTCGATTTCTTCGCGCTGCCGGGAAGCGCGTACACGAAGGAAAGCTGTCTCATCGTGGAAATCACGATAGGAACGGCCCAGGATTTCGGAGCCGGGCTTTCCCATCAGCCGCTCCATGCCGCGATTGCATCGGACGATTTTTCCCGTCTCATCGAGCACGGCAATACCATCGCTCAAGGCGTTAAATGTCGTTTGCCACTGGCGCGCCAGCCGGGAGAGCTCGTCCTCTACCTGGTGGGTGCGCAGCACGGCTTTGAGCGTGGCGATGAGGACGTCCGGTTCAACCGGTTCGGTGAGGTAAGCGTCGGCGCCGCCCTCGAGCCCGCGCACCTGATCCCCGCTGGCAACCGAAGATGCCGAAAGATGGAGCACCGGAATGCGGGCGGTCGCTGGATCGGCTTTGATCCGGCGGCAAACCTCCATGCCGTTCATGTCCGGAAGGTTGACATCCAGCAGAATCACGTCGGGGTGCTCCGCCTTGACCATGCGTAGGGCTTCGTTCCCGGTGCCCGCCTCTCTCACTTCAAAATTCGCTTTGCGCAGAATCCGTGTCAGTGCGTAACGGCCAGGTGCGTGGTCATCCACGTTGAGAATGACCGGTTTTTGGGACTGAGTTTTCATTTCTGGACACATCTTCGTTTTTCGATATTACTGCCGTATGGCGGCGTTCGATATTACAGATTGGGCAGGCGCGATGCCGGCGCTTTCCAGGGCGGCGCGAATGGCGGCGACAGCCTGGCCGTTCGCGAAAACATCCTTGGCGATGATGGCAACGCTGTTCATGCCCAACATGGTCCGTTCGGCCTCTTGTAGGGACTTGGAGGTGATGATGATGATCGGGATCTCCCTGGTTTTGGGATCCGCTTTGAGCTCGGTCAATACTTCAAAGCCGGTCATCCCGGGCATGCGC
>JAMCZD010000152.1 GCA_023473405.1 Candidatus Omnitrophota bacterium | reverse complement strand
AACGCCGTTCACCGCTCGGGCTGAATGAAACAACGCAACTCCGGTTGGTCTCCGTAGTAGCCGCGTTAGGCCTGTTGCCGGCAAAATACAGCGTCCCATCCTCCGCGACTGCCGCACCCAGCCACGTTACGTCCGGCGCGCTGTATCGCCAGAAATAGCCCCCGGGTGAGGGATACGCCCGAACCCCCAACACCGGGCCTTGAAAGTCTCCCGGCCCAAGCTCGTTTGCCCCTCGCACCCAGTAGTAATAAGGCACTGTGACCGGCGTGTTGGTATCGGTAAAGCTCATCTTGCCGGCCACGAACCGGTCCAGTCGAACCGCCTCGGCGAGATTGGTTGCGCTCCCGCGCCAGACCTCGTAAGTCGCGTCCGCAACAGTTGCCGCAGACCACGCCACCCTGATGCAGTCGTTTCGATTCGTGGTGGCGGACACGACCGTGGGAGGGGGCGGAACAGCGGACGTGGTATCGCGATGGGTTCCCTGGGGATCGCGCCCCGCCATCGGCCAGCCCTTTGCCGGTGCGGCGACGCCTTCAAAGGCCATTACCTGGCATTTCTCCGTGGTCACGATCACCAGGCCGCCGGGCGTGATTACCGGCGCCGCGCCAAGGGATTCAGCACTGTATTCACCCGCCAGTTGACCATCCGCAGATAGGACACTCAGCTTGCCCGAGCCATCCGTGATCCATAACTTGCCGTCCCCGGCCAGGGCCGGTGTGCTTTCCAGGGCGCCGGCAAAGGTGTTTGTCCGCAGGATTTGACCCGCAATGCCCAGGGTCAACAGCTCGCCTGTTTCCGTTGGGCCGCCAATGACGCTTCCCGGCAGGTAGATCGTTCCATCCGGTGCTATCACTGGGGCGGCCAGGAATTCCGTAGCCCGCGTCAGCCGCCATCGCTCGCTGCCGTCGGTATTCAGGGCGCAGAATAGACCGCTTGTGGTATAAGCCGGATTCGGAGGCGGGACAGCAACACTGACATACACAGTTCCATCAGGCCCTATGGCAAGCCCGGTAATGGATTCTCCGGGCTGAAACACCCACTTTGTCTCGCCAGCCAGGGTCATCGCCTCTATAATCCCTGTGCCCGAAAAGAAATAGACCGCGCCACTCGCCGACACGACCGGCGAAACCAAGCCAGGCCAACTCCATGATGGCAAGCCTTTGCCAGGTAGTAGAAAAACATCGCCATCGGGATCGAACACCGCCAACTTGCCCGAGCGCGTGACGCCAAGGACCTGGTTATCCAAGGTCATCGCTGGTTGACCGTTGATTTGCTCATCCCATGTCTTGCTCCAGCGCTTGTTGCCGTCCGGGTTGACCGCGTAGAAGCGCGACCGTCCGTCGGCCGACCCGTTCACTGCATAGTAAATGACGCCCTCGGTTCCGACCGTCGGGGGCGAGGCCGTCCCATCGACACCACTGAAAGTCCACTTGAGCGTGCCGTCGGGCCCCAGCGCATACAACTGGGCGTTGGTGGTGTAATAGGGGATATTCCAGTCCGGAACGCCATCCGTAGCTACATAAATGGTTCCGTCCGAACCGGCGGCCGCGCTGTTCCTCAACCTCGTTCCAGCAACGGTGTTCGTCCACAGCGGACTAAGTTGGCTCTGCGCTGTTGCGCTTGCAGTCCAGACAAAAAGGATAAAGGCAACCACCGTGGAGGATTTTTTCATGATATAATACAAGAGTTAATGCATGAATTATGTCAAGAACGTTATTTTGCCTTTCGAGAAAAGGACCATGGGGAATTACGATCCCTGATATCAGGGACGCTGTGGAAAGCGTCCATACCAGGTAAAGACAATGTGTAATGTGGAGATGTGACCCTGATGTCCGGAACTGCTGACCCGGCGTTCGGCACTTTTCTTATTTAGCGACGCGCCTATCACCAAGTTAGGCAGGATAAGTGATCCGCAATCCCTCGATTCTTGCAAAAGGCGTCAAGCTGTGGAGTTGGCGCGAGGTGGCGCTCATGATGTGTTCGGTGCGAATGCCGCGCGCCAGCAAAGCGTCGGCAATGAGCGAACGATGACAGCGCCACGGCACAGCTTCGGCGCACATCAAAACAACCTGTCCCCGGCCCGCCAATTGCAGCAGCTCTTCCAGTGCGTTTTCGAATTCCGGCGTCTGCATATAATCGGCAAAACCACGGAAGGACGCGTTGCGCCAACCCGTGTTCGGTGACATCCGGGTTGTGTGCCGCAATCCGCCCAACCCGGCCAGGTGGACGTAGCGGATACCGGCCTTTTTCAACGATTGCGGCAGCAATTCCGCATTGAACTGTGGGTTGTGTCGCGAGCGCGGGATGGTGCGCACATCCGCCACACAGGTCACGCTATGCGCTTGCAGTAGGCGGATGAAGTCCTCGATGGTTCGTGTCGAATGTCCAACCGTCAGCACCAATGGCGATGATTCCGCCGGTCCCGGCTTGACGGTTGATCGACCGGGCCTTGCGGAACGCCTGCCCACGGCCGAGCCACCCATTTTCCCGGCCATCGAGCCCGCCCGAACCGGGCCTGAGGTCTTTGGCAAGCGGGCACTTGATCTCATCAATGCCTGGCGGGCTGGTAAGTGCCGGGAACGGTTCGGAAGCTGATGGCGAGCCGGTTCCAACTATTAATTGCGATTACGGCCATCGTGATGTCCACCAATTCTTTTTCAGTGAATTGTTGGCGGGCCAGTTCGTATACAACGTCGGGAACACGGGAACCGGCGACTTGAGTCACCGCCTCGGTCCATGCCAGGGCCGCCCGTTCACGTTCGGTGTAAAACGGGGTTTCTTCCCATACGCTCAACGCATAGAGTCGCTGCTCGCTTTCGCCCCGGGCGCGAGCGTCCTTGGTGTGCATATCGATGCAGTAGGCGCAGCCGTTGATCTGGGAAGCGCGGAGCTTGATCAGTTCAAGCAGTCCGGGCTCCAAACCGCAGTTTCTGACATTGGCTTCCAGACCTTGCAGGGCATGAATCCCTTGCGGCGCGACCTGGACATACTTAATCCTTGGCTGCGGGGCCGCAGTCGTCTCTGGTTTGTGTTCGGTTGTGCTGACGGTATTCATAATCTTCCTTACTTTTCAATTTCATGAATTGCGAATGGGCTAAATTGTCGCCATTCGTAAATCCCTCCCAGACCTCGAACGCTATCGAACTTAGGCTCGGGCGGATTCCATGTCAAAAATCCAAGGCCGCCAGGACCGGTCCGGGGTTGAAAACCGACGTGTTTGAGACGATCTATAATCGCATATGGGTAAGTGAGATGAGAATTGCGTGGCTGATGAAAGGGATTCATCGGTGTAAATTCGTGTTTAGTTCGGTGCTAGGCCTGGTTCTAGCCTTGTCCGGTTGTGCTCCCGCTCACGAGAAAACGCTTGTCGTCGGTATGGAACTGAATTATCCCCCATTCGAAATGGTTGATCCCCAAGGCCGGCCGTTCGGTTTGAGCGTGGACCTGGCCCAAGCACTGGGCCGCTATCTCCATCGCAAGGTGCAAATTGAAAACATCCCCTTCGACGGTCTCATTCCAGCCCTGAAGACAGGCAAGATCGACCTGATAATCTCTTGTATTGAACCATAGTGAACCTTTCCCCAAAATCCCAATTTCCTCCACCGGTTGCAAATAGCGCCTAATTGGTGGATATTCTTGGGCTCGGTCGCGCCCAGCGCGGAAGAACAAGATGCGGAGCATGGTCTCCGCCGGCGAAAGGATCGAAGATGCCAACGAACGGACAACCGATGCCAACGAAGTATCTGACGCGGCTTAAAAATCGGTTCGCGGTGGCCGAACGGACAATGGCCTTTCAGTTCGAAAAGCCTCCTCATTTTACCTTTCGCGCCGGCCAATGGATAGACATCTCCCTGCCCCACCCATCGGAAACAGACGAAAAGGGCAACGTGCGCGGGTTCTCGATCGCTAGCGCGCCCCAGGAGGACTTTCTACTGGTGGCCACGCGCCTGCGCGATTCCACCTTCAAGCGTGAACTGGCCAAAATGCCGCTGGACAGCGAGGTCCAAATCGAAGGTCCCGGCGGCAGTCTGGCGTTGCACAACAATCCAGCGCGCACGGCCGTTTTTCTGGCCGGCGGTATCGGGGTCACCCCCATCCGCAGCATTCTATTCCGAGCCGCAAAAGAGAAACTGCCGCACCGTATTTTCTTTTTTTATTCCAATCGCCGCCCGGAGGACGCTCCTTTCCTGGAGGAACTGACGCGGCTTCAACAGGAGAATCCCAACTACACCTTGATTGCGACGATGACCCAGATGGACAAATCGCCCCAGCCGTGGACGGGAGAAACCGGATACATCGATCAAGCAATGCTGTCGAAATACCTCGGGACCGCCCAGTCTCCCATCTACTACGTCGTTGGACCGCCCGGCATGGTAGTCGGATTGCACAACCTGCTCAATCAGATCGGGATCGACGACGACGACATCCGGACCGAGGATTTCGGCGGCTACTGAAGCGAATCGAAACTGCGGCGGTTTCCGCCGGTATGCTGCCCCCGATACGGCTGATTCAAGGGTTCCCGATCAGGTATGGGCAATGTGGAATGTGGAGATGCGACCCTATCTTCGCCAGCGCCAATAACCGGCGAGCAGACTGCCGATGACGGAGTGGAAGGTTGCGGAAATGGCGCATGGCACCGGGGTGGCGGGCATAGTGGGAAAATTGTTTTGCGCCAGCACCACGCCAAGGCCTGAATTCTGCATCCCCACCTCGACGGAGATGGTGCGCCGGATGATTTTGCCGTAGCCAAAGAGCCGGGCAAAGAAATGCCCAAGGGCAAACCCGCCCGCGTGCAACAAAAACACCGCCAAGAGCAACCGTCCGCCAGACTGTTTGATCTGTTCAACCTGCTGCCCGATGATGCTCGAACAAATCAAGGCAATGGTAATCACGGAAACCGGTGGCGCAATGGGGAGGACGGCCTTGGTCAAACGCGGAAAACCGTGATGCAGCGCCAGACCGATAACCACCGGCCCCAGCACGACCTTGACCGTGTCCAGGAACAGCGCCCAGGCGTCCACAGGCACGTAAGTCCCCGCCAGCCATTTTGTCAGCAACGGCGTCATTACGATGGCGGCGAATGTCGAGCACATGGTCATCAGGACCGAGAGCGGCAGGTCCGATCGCGCCAGGTAATTGACCACGTTAGAAGCGGTGCCGCCGGGACAGCACGCCACCAGGATCAACCCCACCGCCAGCGGCGTATCCAAACGAAGCAGACGCGCCATTGCCAGGCCGAGAAACGGCATGATGAGGTACTGTGCGGCCACGCCGACCGCGACCGCGCGCGGCATCAGCAGCACCCGCTTGAAATCGTCGACGCTCAGCGTGATGCCCATGCCGAGCATGATAACGGCCAATCCCCACACGATGAATTGTCCGCGAAACCAGGCAAACAGTGGGGGCACAAACAACGCCAAGACGCCTCCCAGTAATACCCAAATCGGGAAAAGGTTGGTAAACCAGTTCAGCGCGCGATTCATACGGCCTTGTGTAAACCAAACCGAATCGCGCAGCCAGATTAATAACGGACGGCTGTTCAGGAACGTCGTTGAAAGCTATCCAATATCAGGACGACATGGAAAGCGTCCCTAACCGGCAGGAACTCGTTCCACCGGGTCCTACTTTTCTCTTTTGAGAATGCGCCCACAAAAAACAGGGACGCGCGACAGCGCGTCCCTACGTGCAACTACCGGAGCCGGACTATTTGGCAGAAGTCTTTTGATCGGCTTCTTTGGGGGCGGCATTGGAACTGGTTCCGGTGGAAGTCGTAGCCGGAGCAGAAACTGAAGCAGTCGATGCCGCGGATGGAGCCGAAGCCTCGGGCTCATTGGTTGAAGTTGAAGATGCCGCTGGCGGCGCGGGCAATGCCGGCGGCGGAGGCGGCGCTATCTTGGCCGCGGACGTGTTCGGTTTGGCAGCGGGAGATTCTTCCTTCTTCGCGGGCTGGGCAACAGGAGTTTTGGGTTCTTCTTTCTTGGGCGGAACCAAAAGGTCGGAGCGCGGCTTCAGGAGCGGATCGATAGTCCACTTCGAGACAAGGAAAGTCCATTTGTCGAGGGCCTTTTCCCGGTTCAGTTTCTCGGTGAGCTTGGCCATTTTATCGTTGAATTCCTTGTCTAATTTGGCTTTTTCTTCGGGCTTTTCGTCTTTGCCGGCCACCCGCTCCTTGGGCAGGTCAGCGGTGACAGTCACGCGGACGGGGTAGTTATCGGAATTGGTTTCTCTACCGATTTGGAGGTGGTAGTCAAAGTTGTCGAAGGTTTCCAGGGTAGCCTTGATAGGCTTGTCCAGGCCGGTTGCATCGGGCTTGATATCGGGTGGAAGAACATCAACAAAACTTGCGGACGACAAAACGCTGCTGACGCCGGAGACTTTCGAGGTATCGAGTTCCTCGCCGTCCTTCTTATCCATCAGCTTCATTGCGCCGGACTCGGTCTCCCGGGCGAGGGTCCACCCGTTGGTGGCATTGGTTGACACGACACTCACGGAACGGATTTTGTCCACCTTCAAAAAGTCCTTGTTAAGCCATTGATCGGGCTTGGGCTCGATACTGGTGAACGGATCGGAAACGAGCCATACGTTGGGTTTGGCCGCGCCGTTGGTGACCATGATATACCGGCCATCAGGCCAGCCGCCGGTATCGCCGAAAGGCGATGCGCCGCTGGACTCGCGCATGTGTTTCTTGCCCAGCAACAAGGACCCCAGCAGTTTATTGTTTTTGTCCTTCAACTCGACCAGGGTGCCCGCTTGGGAGTTGGTGGACTTGTCGGGGCTCACCAATTCCAGCCGGGGCAGTTGGCTCGGCCCCACATCCACCCGTTGCACCCCTTTTAATTCCCATGCTTTGCGGATGAATCCGCTGATTTCGGTGAAGTTGGCCGGGTAATCGTAGCGTTCCTGAACCCGCCACAGGTCATTCTGCTTGACCAGGTGCAACTCGGCTTTTGGTTGCTTGATAACCACCTGGGCCACGTCATTCACCGGGAAATCGCCCAGGAGTTTCTTCCCGGCACCGCTTTCGGCGGATTTCCAGGAGGCCTCCTTGTGGCGATAGACGTATAGGCCGGTCCCGCCAATTACGAGCAGTAAGAAAATGAGAATATAGAGTTGTTTCTGGTTCATTTTGCGGCTGTGCGTTTTCGTTTAAAGAGCGCCAATACCACGCCCGAGATTGTCACCAGGAACGGCATGCCGGCTATATTGATCCACTCCAAGCGCGTCTCGAGCGAATCGATATCGCGGCGCAATTTCTTGCGTACCTCTTTAAGTTCCTTGTTGACATTGACTTCGTCCTGGCGAAACCGCTTGATCGCATCCTGCTGTTCCGGGGAGAGGATAAAGCGCTGGTTGCCTTCCTTCTGGCTTTGGAGTTCATTCATCTTCTGCTGGGTATCCGACAGGCGCTTTTCCAAGTCTTTGATGGTCGTACGATACCGTTCTTCGGCCTGGGCCTGCATTTTTTTGACCACCGTGAATGGCCGATTCATCGTGGCGCGACTCCGGACGGCGATCAGATTGCTGTCGCCGGCCATTTGATCAACCAGGTTTTCCACCAGGTTCAGGTTGCCGTTCTGAGGAATGACAATCTGTTGCCCAAAGAAGTTCTGCACCTGGGCACAGACTTGGTCGAAGAGAAAGTCCGAATCGCCCATCAGCACAACGACCCCGCTCCCGGCGGACACCTTGAGCGCCGGTTCGGAAGCCGCTTCTTTCGTGTCTGTCCCTTTGTCCTTGTTGTCGGCGGTATCCTTGGGTTTGCCGTCGGGAAAGGCCGTTTTGAACTTGCCGGTCAAGCGGATGGCGATGGCCTGTTCCTTGCCGGACGGTGTGAAATCCTTGGCAAGGGACTCGCCGGAGAACTGGGCGAGGATTTTCTCGACCAATTCGGAGTCCGTCGAAGACTTCAAGAGCACGGTCTCGGTCAAGCCGTCGGCGGGTGTCCCACTGAAAACGCCGGCGAATGGCAGCAGCAGGCTGTCGATCTGGCTGGTCACCACGTCGTTGGTATTGACGGCATCCTGGGTCAGGGAAAGGACAGCCGGGGCTTCTTCGGCGCGACCGCCCCGATTCAAGCGGCTGACATAATTCATGTCTGCTAACACCTTTTCCTGGTTAAAGGTTATGCCCCAAGCCTTCAACAGCTTATCGAGGCTGGCGCCGCTGGACATCGCGCCCTGCATCGGGTTCGATGCGTTTCTTTGGCTGTCAACAAAGGAGAGCGGGTCCAGGAAAGCGATGAGCTTGCCGCCGCGCAGGACAAATTGGTCGATGGCAAACTGTGCCTTGTCGGAGATGTCACGAGGATATACCACCAGCAGCACCTTGATATCGTCGTCGATCTTGTCGGTGGTCATCTCGACCTCTTTGACGGTGTAGTCACGCTTCAGTTCGTTGATGAATATCCATGGATTCGACCGTTGGGCACGGCCCATCTGCATCATCGCCGGGTTGAAATCGCCGAAGACCGGCAGGGCGCTCATCACGCCGATGACCGGTTTTTCCGGGGTGATAACGCGGGAGATAGCCCTTGAAATGTCATACTCCAAAAGCCGCTCGCGGCTCGGCGACAGGAAAGGGATCGTTGCCTTGGCATCGGCACAACTGACGGCAATACCGAGGTAGACCTTGTCGCCGGTATTGATCATCTGACCGTCTATGCCGTCCAGGTTGGCCGAGTCCTCGGCGTCCGAGTCGGGCTGAGGATCGAACTTCCTGATTTCGATTTTGCCCTTGGCAGCCTTGCGGTATTCATTGAGGAGGTCTTCGACCCACTGGGCGTGCGGCTTTAGTTCGACCGGCATGGTGCTTTGGCTGCAATAGAAGCGGATTTCAACCGGCGTATCGAGCTTCTGCAGGATCGCCTTGGTGCCGTCGGAAAGGGTGTATAGCTTCTCCTGGGTCAGATCGACCCGTGTTTTGACCGCACCGGCGATCAGGTAAACCGCCACCAGGATCAGGAACATGGCGGCCAGTCCGACCGTCGAGAACATGAACTCCGTTATTTGCTTTTTCTTAATCATGACCGTGAATGATTGAGAGGATTATGGATAGTGAATCGGGCTTAACCGGCGCGATGGCCGCGGATGATGATGCCCGTGGTAAACAAGGCGAAGCCCATCACCAGCAGGAAGAATAACAAATCGCGCGAATCCAAAACGCCGCGCTGGAAACTGTCAAAGTGGGTCATAACGCTGAACGCCGCCACGCCATCGACCAGCCAGGGCTTGGCCCATTGCACCAACATTTGGGTGACGGGCGGCCAGCCGGCCAGGATAAGGAAAAGGCAGATCACGACCGACAGGATGAAACTGACCACCTGGTTTCGGGTAATCGCCGAGGTCATGCAACTGACGGCCAGGTATCCCCCCGCTAGCATGAAACTCCCCACGTAACCGCAAAAGATGACTCCGTTATCCGGATGCCCGAGGTAATTGACTGTCAAGATCAACGGAAAGGTGAGGACCAAAGCCAATCCCAAGAACAGCCATGAGGCGATGAACTTGCCCACGATGGCCTGCCAGGTGGTGATGGGCATGGTAAGCAACAGCTCCATGGTGCCCAACCGGCGTTCCTCCGACCACAATCGCATCCCCACCGCGGGAACCAGGAATAGGTAAAGCCATGGATGCCAGATGAAAAAGGCTGTCAGGGAGGCCTGTTCACCGGCAAAAAAGCGGCTGACCATGAACGTGAAAAATCCGGCTAGCAATAGAAAGATGACGATAAAGACATAAGCGACGGGCGAGGCGAAGTAACCGCTCAACTCGCGCTTGGCGACCGTCTTGATATTATGAAAGGCTTCCATTAGTGTTTCTCCTGTGTCGTCTCGGGCAGGGTAATGCTCCGAAATACTTCATCCAAACGGCCTTCTTCTGTGTGCAATTCCTGAATTTTCCAACCTTCCTGGGCCGCTACTTCCGCCACGCTCCGAGCCAGTTCCCCGTTTTTGGAGCCAGCTTTGGGAAAGGCCCGGACGATGTCGCCGCCGCCGGGGGCTTTCAGCACGGCAATTCGCCGGACTGTGGGAAGCGGGGAGAGCTTGGCTCTGACCTCTTCGGCAGGATGGACAGAGACCAGGAGCGAAACGGCCCCAGCCAACTCCGATTTGCGCTTCAATTCGTCCGGAGTGCCGTTGGCTACAATGCGGCCTCGATCAATGATCAGCACGCGCGAACAGGCGGCTTCGACCTCTTCGAGGATGTGGGTGGAAAAGACGATCGCCTTTTTCTCGCCCATGTGGCGGATCAAGGCGCGGACCTCGTGTTTCTGGTTTGGATCCAAGCCGTCGGTCGGCTCATCCATGACCAGGACATCGGGGTCATGAATAATGGATTGTGCAAAGCAGGTGCGATGGCGATAGCCTTTGGAGAGCGTATCAATGGCCTGGTAGAGCACCGACTCGAGGAAGCACATCTCGACCACCCTGTGCACCGCTTTCTTCTTTGCCTCGCCGGTGAACCCGCGCATTTCCGCCGCAAAGCTCAGAAAGCCGTGCACGGTCATGTCCGCGTAGAGCGGGGCGTTCTCGGGCAGATACCCGATTAACCGCTTGGCCTGAATCGGCTGTTCAAGCATGTCATGGGCGCCGACCTTGATCGAACCTGATGTCGGGGGAATGAAGCCCGTCACCATCCGCATAGTCGTTGATTTGCCCGCGCCGTTGGGCCCCAAAAAACCGAAGACTTCCCCGCGCTCGACCTCGAACGAGATGTCGTTGACAGCAATCTTCGGCCCGAATGTTTTGCTTAAATTTTGAACTTTAATCATGCCAATGGTTCCGTAAGCCAGGCCTTCGGTTTTTCGCCATCATCCGGCAATCCAATGCTCGCGATGACCTTGGCTGAAGTCGCCTGGGTCAACACCACAATTATTACAGTAAGTGTCAAGTCCCATGCCAATTTTCGACAAATTCACGGGAAAACGTTCAAAAAAATCTTGTCTGTCCCGCGGCGCCCCGAACACACCCTCCCTTCCTTCGGTCGATTGCCGGACCTGGTGTTGCAGGATAACCGCTCCTTGAAACCACAATAAGCGAGCGTCCCTGCAAACCACGTTGTTTCGGTTTGCCGGGAGGCTCGCCCTCACATGAACGCACTAGGAATGCACCCGCCCATCGGGCCTGTGCGAAACCTATTTCATCAGGAGCATCTGGCGGGCGCGCTTGATCGAGCGGCTGAGCTGCCGCTGATAATGGGCGGGCAGGCCGGTGTATTTGCGCGGCAGAAGCCGCCCTTGGTCGGTGACGAATTGCCTGAGCAAATTGACGTTTTTAAAATCGAGGGCGTCGATGGTAAAATCGATCTTGGGTTTGGGACGCGGGGAGCGCAGATCCATCGATGTGCCCCGGCCGCCACGACCGGGCTTGCCTTTGTCGGTATGGGTTTTTCTTGGCATAAAAGCTATTTGATTTCGCGATGCAAGGTATGCCGGCGGAGGAACGGGTTATACTTCTTGAGTTCGATTTTCTCCGTGTGCAATTTCTTGTTGCGGGTGGTGACGTAGCGCGAAGGCGCTTTGCCTTCTTTGCGGGCCTCGGTGCATTCGAGGGTGACAAGTTCTCGGGGCATAAATATTCGTCTTTCTAAATTCTTTACTCTTTTTCTTTAACGGGCTTTTCCTCGGCCTCCTCTTCTTCTTCCACTTCCACCAAGCCCGCGTTGTCCACCGAGCCGAGCGTTCCCAGCCGGCGATGGCGAAGGGCGCCTTCTTTTTCGAGCTGGGACTGGGCCTCGACCGTAAAGCGGGTCCAGGGAATGGCATCCAACCGCGCGCGCGGTATGGGACGTCCGGTCAACTCGCAGATGCCGTATGAGCCCTTTTGGATGCGTTTCAGGGCCTCGTCAATTTCGTAGATGGCATCCTGGT
The DNA here is from genome assembly GCA_023473405.1 of Candidatus Omnitrophota bacterium. Lineage (GTDB taxonomy): Bacteria > Verrucomicrobiota > Verrucomicrobiia > Limisphaerales > UBA1319 > JAMCZD01. The sequence goes on along the minus strand of JAMCZD010000152.1, from coordinate 8,356 downwards.
CCGAGGAAAGGAGGCTGAGGGCGAAATCACGATCAAAATTGTCCGTGCCGGAATCGGCCATATGCAGGCTGTAGCTATTGATTTCCTCGGCGGATTCCTTGGCGAGACCGCTCATCTGGTTGAGCAATCGATCCCGTAGATCGAGCAGAATCCGCTGGTATTTAACCCATTCGGGTTTGACGGGAGCGGTTGTATCGGGGGCTTGGGTCACCGCCGATTGGCCCAAAATAGCCGCTGCCGTGGCCAAATTGGCTGGTTTACCCCTCGTTTCAGGGGTCACGCCGGTCTTTTTAGCTATGACTTTTTTCGTTGTCACGGTTCAATGTTATCTTAGTTTCTAACAAACGGCCTGGCCGCCAAGCCGGCCCGACTCGTGCGCCATTGAGGCGCGTGAATTTATCAAAGAAAAATCCGCACGCCACAAAAATATTCAAATTTTTTCATTTTGCCGGAAAAAAACCTGCCCGCCTGAGGCAAATCTGATCACCGGTTTCATGGTTCGTTCGTCTTTCTCTCAATGGACGCGTAGGCGTTGTGGTGGTGAATGCTCTCGTAATTCTCCGCCTCGACCTGATACCACGTGACGTCCGGATGCGCATTAAGCTTCATGGCCACGTTCCGCACCAGGTCTTCCACAAAAACCGGGTTTTCATATGCCCGCTCGGTTACCGCCTTTTCATCCTGACGCTTGAGCAGGGAGAACAATTCACTGCTGGCGGAACTTTCCACCATGCCGATGACATCCTCGATCCAAATGGCCCGCTGGAAACGCGTTTTGACGGTAACCACTCCTCGCTGGTTGTGGGCGCTGTGGCGGCTGATCGCCTTGGAACAGGGACAGAGGGTCGTCACCGCCACCTCGACCGTGAGCACAAAGTCAATCGTCTTGCCCCGAGCGGTGGCATCGAAGCGCGCCGCGTAATCCATCACGCTTTCCAGGCCTGAAACCGGCGCCTTCTTGACCATGAAATAGGGAAAGGCAATCTCCAGGCGCGCGGTGTCGGACTTCAATTTCTCCTGCATGGCGTGCAGGATGTCGGTGATGTTCTTCACGTGCACCACGTTCCCGTGGGCATTGAGCACCTCGAGAAACCGGCTCATATGGGTGCCCTTGAACTCCTGCGGCAAATCGACATACATGCCAATCGTGGCCACGGTGTTCTGCAAGCTGTTGGCCCTGTCCAACACTTGAATCGGAAACCTCAGGCCCCGCACGCCCACGTGGTCGATCCGCAGTTCACGGTGATCGCGCTCGCTTTGTTTATCCATCAGAGTTGCCTGGCCCGTCGTCTCCGGTTCCCTGACTTGGACCGGGGCAGCCGGGTCTACGATATTGAACATAGCCAACAATAATGACGAAATCGCCTGCTGTAAAAGGTTATTTGGCTTTTGACTTGCGCATGACCGCAACTCAATACTTAAGTCATGCTAACACACACCCAACACGCCGGCTGGATCATAAGCCTCGTTATCATACTCGCCACCCCAACCGCTCGGTCCGCCGACACCTTCAGCGTAGCCACTTACAACCTCGAAAACTACCTCGACCACGCCGAAGGCGGACGAAAGGCGAAGTCCGACTCCGCCAAGGCCAAGATTCGCGAAAGCATCTGCGCAATGGCGCCCGACGTGCTGGCCGTACAGGAAATCGGCGATCAGTCGGCCTTGCTCGAATTGCGCGAATCGCTTAAGGCCGAAGGACAGTTCTTCCCCTACTGGGAGCATGTCTCGGGACTTGACACCAACATCCACTTGGCCGTGCTGAGCAAGTTCCCGGTGGTGGCCAAGCACTCTCATTCCAACGAGAGCTTCCTGCTCCATGGCCGCCGTTTCCGAGTCAGCCGCGGATTCGCGGAATTGGACATACAAGTTAATCAAGAATATACGTTCACCTTATTCACGGCGCATCTGAAATCCAAACGCCGCGTCCCCGAGGCCAGCGAAGCCGATCTGCGCGAACAGGAAGCGTTCTGCTTGCGAAAGATCGTCAACGCCCGGCTGTCTGCCAATCCCAATCTCAACCTGGTGGTTCTGGGTGATTTCAACGATACCAAAGACTCACGCCCGTTCCGGCTCCTGCGGGGCCGAGGCCAACGGGCGCTGATCGATATTCGCCCCGCTGAGCGCAATGGCGATAATCAGCCCAATCCTATCCCTTCCTTTTCCCCCGCCACCGTGACCTGGACCTATTACTACGGGAAACAGGACACCTACAGCCGCATCGATTTTATCCTGCTCAGCCGCGGCATGGCCCGCGAGCTGGACCCCAAAGGCACCTATGTCCTAACCTTGCCCAATTGGGGAACCGGTTCCGACCACCGCCCCATCATTGCGCGTTTCTCAGCCCGCGATCAATGACTCGGGCCGTTGAACGGATTGAGAGCGTGGGGCGTGAAGCGTGAAGCGTGAAGCGTGGAGTGCACTGGTAGAGCGAAGCGGCGACGGCGCATTGGGGTGGCAGCCGCATTCCTCTTAGCCCTCAGCCCTTACCTCTTTGCCCTTTGCCCTTTGCCCTTTGCCGTGTTTATGAGGCGCTTTTTTTATTGCTTTTGTCTTCCGGGGCCGGCCTTGGGGCGGTTTTTGAGGGGCGAAACTTCACGCTATAGGTAATGCCCAAGACCAGGAGTAAAGCTCCCCACCATATGCCTGCGTGCAAATTGCTCAGCGCAATTCGCTCGGGCGGATGAAACAAACCGTAAATTCCCGCCCCAAATATGAGAACTCCATAGGCGGTCAAAATAAGCCCGATGAAAAACCAAATGGGAACCTGATGTTCTTTTTGCATAATTCAATCCTCACCAAAAGATAATGTTCACCACCACCAGGATGACCCCGACGACCGCGGCCCATAACGTCGGTTTCGCATACCAAGCGCACGTGCCCTCGTTTGGAAGCGGCGCCATCCCATATACCAAGTCCTTTATTTCGCTGTCGGGCTTGGGCTCGGTGAACAAGCTGATCATGATCACGGCGCCAAGGGTAATCAGGAGCGACCAGAAGGCGCTGAACATGTTTACCGCCATATCCTGCGCCTTGGGTGAAGTGGCGATCTGTTCGGCATGAACCGGGTTCAACTGCGTGGCCTCGAGTCGGCGCATCCGGGCCAATTCGCCCGGGTAAGCCTTCTCGAGGAGGCTGCGATTGAACCGGGCCAGGTCGTCCCCGTCGAGCTTTTGGCGGGCCAAAGCGAGCTGTTCGGGGGTCAAGGACACGGCACTGAAGCGTTCGGCGCTGTAGAGCGTGTTGGTCTCCGCGGCATTCATGGCGTTGACGATTCCGGAGCGCAAGGCCAGCACCTCCGGATTGGGCTCCTTTATTGCCTCCTCGATTCGCCCCCAGAGAGAGACTGGACCGGAGCCGGCCTTTTCCGAGACGACATATTGGTCCAGCAGCTTGCGGGTGTCCGGCGGCATCTGCGCCACGACAAACTGTGAAACGGGTTCCTTGGCCATTTGAATTTTCTGCGCAAGCGCGGGTAAATCCCTGATGTCCTTTTCCATGAACGGGAGGTAATAGCCGGGGAACCAATGAACGTAAAAGAACATGAAAAAGGACGCCAGGATGCCGATCAGGAAGCCCCAGAAACCGCCGGCCGGTGTGGCTTGTTTCCAAAGCATGCCCAGGATCACCGTGGCAAAAAGCGGCACGATAAACAAAAGCACCAGGACCTGGAGATAGGCCAGGATGTTGCTGAACAGCATCGCCCCGTATGCCGTCACAATGGCGATCAAGACCCCAATTATGGAACACCACCGTCCCATGCTCACGTAATGGGCATCACTGGCCTTCTTGTTGATCAGCGGACGGTAGACGTCATAAGTCCAGACTGTGGCAAAAGCACTGACGTTGCCCGCCATACCCGACATAAACCCGGCTATCATGGCCGAGACGCCCAGCCCTAAAAGGCCGGGCCCGAGGTACCGCGCCATCAGCAAGGGTAACACCTGGTTGTAGCTGTGGCCGCCTGTGGCCTGGGCCTGGTATTCGGGCATGAGCGTAATACCAGCCTTTTGGGTCAATATTGCCAGCCCGAGTAATCCCGGCAGGGTCACGATCAACGGGACGCACATCTTCAACACGGCGCCGATGATGGTTCCATTTTGAGCCGACCGCAGACTCTTGGCGGCCATCACCCGTTGGACCTGGAGGAAGTCCGTGCACCAATACCCAAATGACACCGCCAATCCCAAGCCGAACACCATGCCCGTCCAATGCATTCCCATGGGGTTGTTGTTGGCCGAACCCATGTTGGCCCACAAACTGGTGAAATTCTGGCCCGGGTGCGCCGCGTTGATCGTAGCGATCATCTTCGTCCATCCGCCGGCTTCGTAAAGGCCGAGAATCGGCACCAGCAAGGTCCCGAGCCAGATGAGAAAGAACTGCAGGACTTCATTGAATACCGCCGACAGCAACCCGCCCAGCGAGACATAAATGGCCACGGTGACCGATGACACCCAAATGCTGAAGTGCATGTTCCACCCCAGTATGAGCCTTAGCACGGTGGCCATGGCGAACATGTTCACCCCGCACACCAGCACCGTCATGAAACTGAACGAAATCCCGGCCAGCGACCTCGAGGCCTCGCCGTATCGCAATTTCAGGTAACCCGGGACCGAGTGCGTCCTGCAAATGTAGTAAAACGGCATCATCACCACCGCCAGGAACAGGATCGCCGGGATGGCGCCGATCAAATAGGCGTGCGCTCCAAGCATCCCGTATTGGTAGGCCATGGCCGACCATCCCATCGTTTCGAGCGAACTCAGATTGGCCGAAATAAAGCTCAGCCCCGCCACCCAAGCCGTCATCTTGCGACCCGCCATGAAGAAATCCTCGCCCGTGCTGGCAAATTTCTTGAGGTAGAAACCGATCGCCAGCACCACCAAAAAATAAATGATAATGATGAGCAGATCGACCGGGCTCATCGTAAGTAATCGCGATGATCCGCCCCCGGTTACGGCAAGAAATGGGCTTAGATTCATAATTGTTAAGCGCCTTTGGTATAATCCTGCTCCTTGGCCGTCAAGCCTTCGCTCAGTTCGACCCGAGACCGGGCCCTGAATTAGCCGTGACAGTTCCGCGGGACCAACCTTATAATTGACGCAATTACATGAAAAAACGGTCGATTTTACTCACCAGTCTGGTTTTTGCAGTCCTGCTCGAATCGTGCAGCAAGCCCGCTGCGCTCAACTCCGGTCCCCATGATCAAAAAAGACTCGTGATCGGCGTCATCCCCAAAGGCGCCACGCATGATTATTGGAAGTCCATCCACGCCGGCGCCCTCGAAGCCGCCGCGGAGCTGAACGTGGACATTCTCTGGAAAAGCGGCCTTAAGGAGGATGACCGGGACTCGCAAATCAATGTTGTCGAGGACATGATCACGCGCAAAGTGGACGGCATTGTGCTCGCGCCGTTGGACGACGCCGCCCTGCGCCCTTACGTGAATGAGGCGGTCCGCTATGGAATCCCGGTCGTCATCATCGACTCGGACCTGCGAACCGACAAATATACCAGCTTCATCGCCACGGACAATTACCTCGGCGGCACCAAGGCCGGCCAGCTCATGGCCAAAATCCTCGCGGACAAGGGCAGAATCATCATGCTGCGCTGCATGGAAGGCTCGGCCAGCACGATGGACCGCGAACGCGGTTTCCTCGATGAAATCAAGAAGCATCCCGGCATCCAGGTGCTCAATTCGAGCCAGTTCGGCGGTGCCACCACCGAGGAGGCTTACAAGGTCGCCGAAAATATGCTGGCCCCCTACCGCAAATCCGACGGCGGCCTGGACCTCGATGGCATCTTCTCCTCGAATGAATCAACCACCTTCGGCATGCTGCGCGCCTTGCAGGACAACAAATGGACCGGGCGCGTGCGCTTCGTCGGGTTCGACAGTTCGACGGTCCTGGTCAAAGCCCTCGAGAACAAGGAGATCGATGGATTGATCCTCCAGGACCCCATCAAAATGGGCTACCTGGGAGTCAAGAACCTCGTCGCACACATCAACGGACAGAAGGTCGAACGCCGTATCGACACCGGTTCAACTGTCGCTACTCCCGAAAATATGAACGACCCGGCTGTCCGGAAATTGCTCGAACCCGATTTCAAGAAATGGCTCAACGAATGATCCAAGCGGCACGAACTCATGCTCGCTGAACCATGCCGGACCACCCCAGCTCCCCTGCCCTTCCCCGCCTCGAAATGCATGGCATCTCGAAGCGATTCGGTGCCACGGTTGCCTTGGACGGGGTCAGTCTCCGTGTCTATCCGGGCGAAGTCCTCGCCTTGGTGGGCGAGAATGGCGCGGGCAAAAGCACCTTGATGAAGGTGCTTTCCGGAGCACACCAACCGGATGCGGGCCAGATGCTCCTTGATGGTCGACCGTTCTCACCCGCGCATCCGCTCATCGCCCGGAAGGCGGGTGTGGCGATGATCTACCAGGAGCTCTCGTTGGCACCCCATTTGTCCGTGGAAGACAACATCGCTCTGGGGGTCGAGCCGCACCGGTGGGGTTGGATCGATCGGCGGCGGGTTCGGGCGACGGCCCTCAAGGCAATCGAGCTTTTCGGCCACGCCGAAATTGACCCGGCGAAGAAGGCCGGCCAGCTCCCGGTCGCCGCTCAGCAGTTGGTCGAGATCGCCCGCGCCCTTGCCGTGGGATGCCGCGTCCTCGTGCTCGACGAGCCTACCAGCAGCCTCACGCAGCACGACACGGAGCAGTTGTTTCAGCTCATCAAACAGATGAAAAACCAGGGGCTGGCCATCATCTATATCTCTCATTTCCTCGAAGAAGTGAAACGGGTGGCCGGCCGGATCACCGTCCTCCGCGACGGCAAAACGGTGGCCGAATGCGGCGTGAACGAGGCGTCGATCAGCCAGATCATCACTTGGATGGTCGGGCGCGAGGTCACCGACCTCTACCCGCGCTCACCTCGCGCCGCCGGCGAAACCGTGCTCGAGACCGCGGACCTGGCCGGTTTTGAAAAACCCCTGTCCGCCTCGATCTCCCTCCGCCGCGGCGAAGTGGTTGGCATAGCCGGCCTGATGGGTGCCGGAAGGACGGAGCTGCTGCGATGTTTGTTTGGTTTGGACGCCGTCCGGCATGGCCGGATTAAAATCGGCGCCTTTATCGGTCCCGCTTCACCGGCGCGGCGCTGGCAACAAGGAGTCGGATTACTCAGCGAAGACCGGAAACAAGAAGGTTTGGCGCTCTCCCTCAGCATTGCCGACAATGCCACGCTCTCTTCGCTCTCCGGGTTTGGCCCGGCTGGTTTGATCCTTCCTCACCGCCAGGCCAAGTCCACTCAAGTCTGGATCAACCGCCTGGGGATTCGCTGCCTTGGCCCCGGCCAGAGAACCGCCGAACTCTCGGGCGGCAATCAACAAAAAGTAGCCCTGGCGCGCCTGCTGTTGCAGGACGTCGACGTATTGCTTCTGGATGAACCAACCCGTGGCATCGACGTGGCCGCCAAAGCCGCCATTTACCGCATGATCGACGAACTGGCGACCGGCTTCGAAGGCCGGAAACCCAAAGCCCTCCTGGTGGTCAGCAGTTACCTGCCCGAGTTGTTGGGCATTTGCGATCGCATCGCCGTTATGTGCCGGGGACGCCTGGGGCCCCTTCGGCCCGCGCGCGAAATCGGCGAACACGCCCTGATGCTCGAAGCCACCGGACAGGAACGAACCAATTAGAATCGCAATCAATCCTCAAGGCTATGCAACGTGGAAATTGGCGGCACTACCTGAATCAGTTGGGACCACTTCTCGGCCTGGTGGCAGTCTTCGTCTTGTTCGCCATAATCGGACCACCCGGCTTCAGCTCCGGACGCAACCTCGAGACCATTGCCCGCCAAACCGCCATTGTCGGCATGGGCGCCCTCGGGATGACGCTGGTGATCATTTCCGGCGGCATCGATCTCTCGGTCGGTTCGATGGTGGCGCTGGGAACAGTCGTCATCGCTTCTTTGCTCAACGCCTTAACGTTCCACGGGGCCTCATTGGTGGCTGCTTTCCTGGCCATACTCGCCTGTGCAGCGTGCGGTTTCTTGAGCGGCACCCTGATTACCCGGCTGCGCGTGGTGCCGTTCATCGTCACCCTGGGCATGATGCTCCTGGTCCGCGGCGCGGCCAAAGGCATATCGCACGAGCAAAAAGTGGACGCGCCGGACACGTGGTTGAACGGGTTGCTCGCCTCGCTCCCGGACAAACAGCAATGGTTACTGGTCCCGTCGGGCGTTTGGCTTCTCATTTTCCTGGCTATCCCCGTCTGCGAAGGAGAATGGCCATGGCACGCTATCGCTTGCCACCGCACACCAACGATGCGGGTTACTTCAGCCGGGCTTTGCGGAGCTGGTCAAGACCG
>JAMCZD010000467.1 GCA_023473405.1 Candidatus Omnitrophota bacterium | reverse complement strand
TTAGAAGAATAGCCAGGAGCCCAGGATCGATCCAATGTCAACCGTGGCTCGAGGATTGTTCACCTTGTATGCTCTCCAATCCACATGGCCATCCTCGAACAGGAAATTACCGCCCGTGGGGCAGCCCTGAGGGCCCCGGTGAACGCCCGACGGATAGGACTTGCCAGTCCCTCCATCGACCGTGTACCACGAGGTCGTGCCTTTGTTCATTCGAACGGACCAAGTCCCCGTTGCCTGAATGCGGTCGGTCACCGTAGGCGCCTTCCGGTAGGGACCATTCAATTTCTTTCGCGTATGCCATTCAAGGATGCCGTTCACGCCGTAATCGGTCTGTTTGTCATCCACGCGTCCCGGCAGGACGAAGTAACCGGCCAACAGGGGGGCGTTGGTAGCCAGGTTCCAGAGGTCGGCGGCGCGGTGCCATTCATCGGTCGGGCAAAAGAGCACGTTGAATTTGTCCTTCTTCACGTTCTCTCGGGAGTCCTTGAGCAGGTAATTGCTCCAGAAATTCTGCATGGTGGGCGCCATCCAGCTTATATGGTAACCGGCGCTGTTATCGGGGAAATAATCATCACAATCGCCGGCATACATCTGGTAGGCCATACCCCACTGCCGCAGGTTGCTGGCGCACAATGACTTGTTGGCCTTTTCCTTGGCGTTGGACAAGGCAGGCAGGAGCAACGAAGCCAAAATGGCGATTATCGCAATCACCACCAGTAGCTCGATCAGGGTAAAACCCGCTCGCTGATTGATGGATTTCTGCAAACGGGGACGGAAAAGAATTGCGTTCGTTTTCATAAGGCTAACCTTCGCACGGTTACTTGCGTCGTGCACCTTCGAGTCTCCTCGAGAGTGTTGCCTGCGGGCCGAAGGCCGGTGTTCTGTTCAACCGGCCTTCGACCGTTACTGTTAATTAATCACCGATATGCACACTGCAAACGGTTCAAATTACGAACCGCCGGTTATTGGCTCAATCGATAGAACTGGGCATTGCCCGTGATTGCCGTCGTGTATGGGTTGTTGGCATTCTGGACGGCTGTCCACGGCCCATCGAGGCTGGGGGCCGATTCCAGGGTGCCAGTTCCAGTCCACGAGATGACCACGTTGCTGGCATCTCGGCTGATCGTCAGCTCGCCGGGAGGTTCTTGCATGGCTTCAGGCCCGCCAACAACGAAGTTGTCGAGCCAGAAGGCGCCGCCGCCGCCCACGCCAACAGCCCCGTTCGAGTAATTCATATAGATGCCGCCGGCAAAGGTGGACACGTCCACCGTGGTAATTAGTTTGCCGTCAACATAAATGCCCACCTGGTTGTTGGGATGATCGAAGTGGATAGCGTATCGGTGCCAGTTATTGTCATCCACACCCACATAGATGAACTTGTTCTCAGCATCGAATACGCCTGTTTCCTTCGATCCGTTATACAGTCCAATAGCCGGAAGACCAGTATCCGGGAACGCAGCGTGCGGTTGTCCGGCGGTGGAATCACGGCGCAGGAACACGCTCAAGGTGTTCGCCCCGCCGATGCCCCCACCGGGTGTTTCGCCGCTTATGATGTCGAGCCGGTCACTGGGCAGGATGGCGTCCACTTGCACCACGTAATCGTCGCGCAAGCCATAAGCGAAGCTCGCGTCGGTGTAACTGGTTACCTGTGCCAGACCGCTGCTGGCGCCCGGATCGCCCGTAGCCGCGTTCAGCAGGTCGGGGTTACTCGAGGTATCCGGCGTGACGAAGGTATATGGAGTCTGCGGCGTCCACGTTGTGGCCGGGTTCCCATGCAGGTCTTCGAGGTTGTAAGCACCCTGGCTATTGTCGCCGTTCAGTCCATCCGTGCGGACGCTGTTAAGGGTGAACGTATCCGTGTAATCACCCACCGCAATCAGCCTCTGCACAGGACCGACTTTGAAGTTGTCCATCCAGAATACCCCACCGGCTCCGCCCATGCCAACCGCGCCACTCGAGTAATTCTGATATTGGCCGTCCGCAAACCTGGTCATGTCCAGCGTGACGAGCAACACGCCATCCACATAAACCTTGAGCAGGTTGTTCTCCTTGTCGAAGTTGATGGCGAAGTTATGCCAATTATCGTCGTTAATGCCGGTCTTGATTAACGCCCCGCTCGAGTTGGTGGCGCCAGTTTCCTTGGTCCCGTTAAACAATCCAATACCCGGGTATTGTGTCACTGAATCGCGGCGCAGGAAGATGCTCAGGCTGTTCGCCGCGAAGATATTGGCACCAGCGGTCGGCAGGCTCGAGATATCGAGCCGGTCGCTTGGCAGGATGGCATCGAATTGGACCACGTAATTCGTTTCCAATCCGTAGGTGATGCTGAAGTCGCCCCCGCCGGATTGGGCGAATCCGGTGTTGGCGCCCGTGTTGCCTTGAGCCGCGCTGAGTATGGCGGGGGCGGTCGAGCTAGTGGGCGTATTGAAGCTGAAGTTGTTGATCGGGGTCCAGGTGACCGATGGATTCCCATGGCTATCTTCGATGTTATAGGCGCCATTGGTATTGTCGTTATAAAGGCCATCGGTCCGGATGGCGTTGGTGGTAAAGGTGTCGCTGTATTCCACCTTGCTCATCAATTTGATATTAGGCGCAATCACCCTGATGTTGACCGGGTCCGACGTGGTTTGCACGCCCAGGTTGTCCGTCGCCACTGCCGTCAAGACCTGGTTGCCTGGCGAGGTGATCGACGCTGTTATTGTGTAGGGGCTGGTCGTTACGACACCCATCGAGGATGATCCCTTGAAGAATTCCACCCGCGCGATGGACCCATCTGCATCCGCCGCTGTGGCGGTCAGTGTAATGGTAGCCGGTGCGCTCAAGGTGGTGCCATTGGTAATGCCGCTCAAGCTGATCGTAGGCGCTTGGTTTTCATTAAAGGCCTGCAGAAGCGCCCATTTACCAAGCAGATAACTCGTCACCGAATCGCGGTCCGCATCGGACAGGGCGCGATTATAAACCAGGACCTCGGCCAGGTTCATATCGGCGGCTCGATTTCCGGCTCCCTCGACGTCAGCACCGATGAAGATATCATTGAGCTGGTTGATGGGATCGCTGGGCATGGTGCTCAGAACGGTCTGATTGGTCCGTCCGGTCAGATAAAACCGGGTGAAACCTTGGCCCCGGTTTTCCTCGACCTGCCATACCTGGTAAGCGCCGGTTGAAATCGGGCTGCTCGAGAGTGCATCGGTCACATCATGACCCTTGCTGGCATCGGAGAAATGGCTTCCGACCCGGCCCGAACTGGCTTGATAACTGGCCGACCAACCCAGCTCAACACCGTTCGTCCAGGGACGCGAACCAATAATTTGCGGGTAATCACCAGCGGGATTGAGCCCTCGTTCCGCCACGAAAAACACCGTCCAATCGGCCGAACCGGGTTGGAGACTTGGGCTATTGGGGATTTGCATGAAATTATATGCCTGGGCATTAAAATGGATTGCCGGCTTGCCATTTTGGGCATTCTGAACCAGCGTCGGACGTAAGTCCTCGGTGCCAATTGCCAGTGAATTATCCTGTATCGCGTTGTTGCCGTTTGGACTCTGATCGGCCCAGCCGCTGACCAGGCTAGAGGCGTCCGCAGTCACTCCAGTGTCCGCTTTCAACCATAGTTGCAGTCCGCTATTCACCGTGAGCGGAGGGGCGGCCACGGTTCCAGTAATGGAAATCGTCACCGGCGCCGAGGTCGCGCTTAGGCCTCGGGCATCTGTGGCCGCGGCAGTTAATGAAACGGTCCCGGGAGACTGAAGGCTGACGGGAACGGAATAGGGAAGCGCGCTCGCGGTGCCGATCAAGGAGCCGTTCGCATAAAAGCGGACGCTCTGTAAGTCGGCACCCACGCCGGCGGCATCGGCGGAAAGGGTAAACGTGGCCGGCATGGCGAGACTGGTGCCGCCGGCCGGGCTGGTAACGCTCACGGTAGGCGGAACGAAATTGTATTTGCTGCTCAGGTAGGAGAACACCGACTGACGTTCCGTATCGCTAAGGACACGGTTGTAAACCAACACCTCAGCCAAGTCCATGTTGGCCCGGCGGTTGTTGGCACCCCCAATTTCACGGCCCATGTAAATCGGGTCGACGTTGGCCACTATATCAGCGGGCATAGCCGGCGTCCGGCTTACATCCAAGGCACCATTCAAGTAGAAGGCAGTCGTCCCGGCAGCCCGGTTCTCCTCGACTTGCCAGATTTGGAAATTGGATTGCGAAAATGGAGCAAGGGAC
>JAMCZD010000430.1 GCA_023473405.1 Candidatus Omnitrophota bacterium | reverse complement strand
TCGACGTGGCGGGCTCGCCGGCGCGGGACATCGGGCCGGGGCTTGTCGTTTCCGTTCGACTCGGGGTCATCCTCGCCGAACAATCCCAGGTCAGGGTTGGTGTTGTCGAACTCGGCCAGTTCATCGTCGGTATGAAAATAGTGTATGGATTCATTGTTGCCTTCACGCACCAGGACCAGGTGACGAGGCAAGCCATGGGTGGCCGGGTCGCGATGATCGAGATAATCGCCAAAATCGGCGCCGTGCCGGCGGATCGCCTTGGCGAACTTATCCAGGGACTCGAGCAGCTCAAGGATTTCGGCCAGTTGCTTTTGCGACATCTCCTTGTCGTCCACCACGTTCCGCAACCGCACGTCTTCGGTCCCCAGTTGGATCAGGATTTTGTTCATCTTGGCGTCGTCTTCGACGTATTCGATCCGTTTCTTGCGCGAGATCTGATAGAGCGGCGGCTGGGCGATATAGACAAAACCGCTTTTGATCAACTCGGGCATCTGGCGATAAAAGAAGGTCAACAACAGGGTGCGAATATGCGAGCCGTCCACATCGGCATCGGTCATGATGATCACCTTGTGGTAACGAAGTTTCTCGATGGTGAACGCCCCCTCGCCTTCGCCGTCGCCTATGCCGGTCCCGATGGCCGTGATCATCGTGCGGATTTCGTGGTTCTGCAACACCTTGTCCAGGCGGGCCTTCTCGACGTTGATCAGTTTGCCGCGGATCGGCAGGATTGCCTGGAACTTGCGGTCCCGGCCCTGTTTGGCGGAACCACCGGCGGAATCACCCTCGACAATGTAGAGTTCCGTGTTGGCCGGGTCGCGATCGGAGCAATCCGCCAATTTGCCCGGCAACCCGCCCCCCGTTAGCGCCCCCTTGCGGACCGTTTCCCGTGCCTTGCGCGCCGCCTCGCGGGCGCGCGCCGCCAACAGCGCCTTTTCCAGCACCTTCTTGGCCACCGAGGGATTGGCGTCAAAAAAATTCATCAAACCCTCGTAAACAATCGACGACACGATCCCCTCAATTTCGGTGTTGACCAATTTGACCTTGGTTTGCGACTCGAATCGCGGGTTGGGCAGCTTCACGCTCAATACGCAGACCAACCCTTCGCGGGCATCGTCGCCGGAGAGGCTAGGGTCCTTCTCCTTGATTAGGTTGTTCGCCTTGGCATATTGGTTGATCGCCCGCGTCAAAGCCGCGCGGAAACCGGTCAAATGCGTGCCGCCGTCCGTATTCTGAATCGAGTTGGCGAAGCAGAGGATTTGATCGCTGTAACCGTCGTTGTATTGCATGACGCAATCCACCAGGACCTCGTCCTTTTGGCTGCGCAGGACGATGGGCTTGGGATGCACTAATTGACGATTCTTGCCCAGTTGCCTGACAAATTCCTCGATGCCGTCCTTGTAGTAAAAGCGCTCGCTCTTACCCACCCGTTCATCGGTCAGGCTGATCACCAGGCCCGGGTTCAAAAAGGCCAACTCCCGAAGCCGGTTCGCCAGCAACTCGAACTTGAACTCGGTGGTTATCGTGAAAATCGTCGCGTCGGGCATGAAGGTCACCAGCGTGCCCGTGTGTTTGGATTTGCCGATGACGGTAAGCTTCTTCGTCGTCACGCCCCGGGCAAATTCCATTAAATATACCTTGCCATCGCGCGATACTTCAACTTTGAACCAATCGGAAAGGGCGTTGACGCACTTGGCGCCGACCCCGTGCAAGCCCCCTGAATACTTATATGCCCCCTGGCCAAACTTGCCGCCGGCGTGCAAATTCGTAAGCACCAGCTCGACGGCCGGCATTTGGAACTTCGGATGGATGTCGACCGGGATTCCCCGCCCGTCGTCGCGCACCGAAACCGAACCGTCAACGTGAATCGTCACCTCAACGTTGCGGCAAAAGCCGGCCAGGTGCTCGTCGATCGAGTTGTCGAGCACTTCGAAAACACAGTGATGCAGCCCCCGCTCGTCCGGGTCTCCGATATACATCCCCGGGCGCCGGCGCACTGCTTCCAGTCCTTCGAGCTTATCGATTTTCGAGGCGTCGTATTTGTCGCCTGGATCAGTGCTAGTAATTAATGTTTCTACTGCCGCCGATTCAGAGTCATTATCCATAAAACTGCTTGCACGGGCTCAGATCGCGCCCATATCAATCGTTTAATTTACTCAAATCATCCCCCAAACACAATCCTTTTTACGCGATTTCTGCAACGAAAACCACTATCCGTTGTGGCGGACATCGGGTTTTACCAAACTAATGGTAGCGTTCTGCGGCATATGGGCAAAGGGCAAAGGGCAAAGGGCAAAGGGTAAAGGGCAATGGGCAAAGGGCAAAGGGCAAAGGGCAAAGGGACGAACATCCAACTTTCAACATTGCACATTGGATGGGCGGGGCGGCCCGCTACACGCTCCGCACGCTGCCCACGCTCGTTCCGTCTTCTGTCCTCCGTCCGCAAACTCCCCCACTCCACGCCCCCGCTTCCTCACTTCTTCGCAATATCCTCGTTGGGAGGGGTTGGCTCAGGGTCCTTCTGAAGAGCCGACAACCGGGCGAGCATCGACTTTATATCCATCGCCCCGCGAATTCCGACGTAAACGGTAACGACCGAGTACCAAACGATGCAGGCCAACGTCAGCAGCAACCAAAAATAGTTACCAATCATCGATTCAGGGGTTGCGCCACGAGGACCGGCCGGGCGGGTTTCAACAGTGACCCAACCACCATGGCCAGTCCGGCCAGCAAATAGGTGGCAATACCGGAATAGTAGGGTCCGATTCGGGAGGCCATTTTTTCCGTGGCGGGCAATTGTTCGAGCACCAGGAACCCGACCGGGACAACGGCACCGACAATTATGGCGCCGGCGGCGCCCCAATTATTGGCCCGTTTCAAATAGCAGCACGAGATCAGCAGGACCGACATGCTCGAGAGGTAAATGGTGCCAGTCACCCCGAGATACGTCCAGAGATCGCCTTTGAGCGGATACCACAGGCCATAGAACAGCAGGAAAATGCCGATCCATGCCACGATGGCGCGGTTCCAAAACAGGCCGCGCTTTTCCGTCCATGCCTTTTTGCGGAAGGGGCTCACAATATCGTTATAGATCACGCTGGCCCACGCGAGCATATACGATGAATCGGTGGACATATCGGCAGCCAGCATGGCGGCAATCAGAATGCCCATGAGCCCGGTGGGAACCATCGTGCCCAAAAAGAGGGGCATGGCGTGCAGCGTGTTGCCGCCAATCAGGCTGGGCGAAATCGTGGCCAAGGCCGCAATCCCCCAAAGGCCGGGGATCAGGAAACGGCAGACAAAAAAGAAGCTCGTGCCCAGATAAATACGCTGGCCGGTTTGGGCGTCTTTGGACGAAAGGACGCGCTGAATGGTGGTTTGCCAGGTCAACACCACCGCAAAATTCAATAGCGCGTTAAAAAGCACATACTGCCATCCCATGTCCGGATGCACGAACGGATTGAATCCACCCTGGCCGTAATTCTTGAACACGGCTGTCGTCAGCGCATTCCAGCCGATTTTGTTCAGGATGAAAACGGTTACCGCCAGCAATCCCACGCTCATGACCACGAACTGCAAAAAGTCCGTGATCAAGACCGACAGCATCCCCCCCAGGATCGTGTAAACCAACACCGCCACCAGCAGAATGGTCATCGAAATCTCGAGATATCGCGCCTCGAGACCGCAGACTGTCACCAGGAACTCGCCGCCCGTTCGCAAAAAAACCCCCATGTTCAGCAAGCCGCCCAAGACAATGACCACCCCGCTCAGACACCGGATACCTTTGCCGTACCGGGTCTCGAACAACTCGGGAATGGTGATCACCCCCGCCTCGCGCAGCGGCTTGACGCAGAAACCGGTCCAGCCGACCACGAACATTGCCAGGGCCATGAGTATGCCCGGTGTGGCCCCGGAAAATCCCTTGTCATACCCATTTTGAGCCGTATACATGCAAGTGACGATCCCAAACTCGGTGGCCGCAAGTGAGGCAATCCCCAGGTAGACATTCATCTCGCGGCCCGCAACCAGGAAGTGCTCGACCTTGCCCACGTACTTGCGCACCGTGATCCCGGCCACCATGGTCACCAACAGGTAGCACCCGACCAAACTGCCATCAAACCAGGAAAACCTGCTCATGCTATGGGAATCAGAAACATCGACGCCTACTCATAAACAAATTCAGTCCCATGAAAAGGCAAAACTCTGGTTTGATGGCAGTTTGGTCGG
>JAMCZD010000528.1 GCA_023473405.1 Candidatus Omnitrophota bacterium | reverse complement strand
TAAGAGAGCTGGTCTGGCAGCGGGCTGACGTGCGCCAACTGGAGGAACAGATCAATATTTCAAATATTTTTGGCTAGTCTTCCTTCTCTTTCTTCCAGGTCTTGTGGACCAGCACGGTATCGGGGGCTTGCACTTCGGGGCGGGCCTTGACCCGGCGCAGGCTGCGGATGGTCTCCCAGAGTTAGTTGGCCAAACGCCCTTTGAGCGGGATTTTGAGTTTCTCGCAAAGGTCGCCGAAGGTCAGCGGGGGTTTGGTGTTGAGGATAATGCGGCGGATCAACAACGGTTGGGAGACATAGAAGCTCTTGTCCATTTCCTTCCAGGATTTCAAGCCGTAATAGCCGAAACCATAGTGGCGCACGCCCTCGTGGTGGCGAATCACGGCCGATATCGTGGCGCGTCCGACCGAGCGTTTGCGGCGGAGTTCCTTGAGAATCTCGGTGGCGGGCGTGGGATGGCCGACCTGCTTCAGGGCCTGCGGGATCAGGTCTTTGATGTGCTCGCGTTCCAGCAAGCCCCATTCCTTCAAGGCGAAAAGAAAGCGGCCCAAATCGACGAACCGTTCATCTTCGCGCAGGATATGAGCGACCTCGTGGACGTTGGTCTGGCTGGCCCAGGAGAAGCGGGTATTCTTGAGCATCTCGCGGGTTGAGACCGGCCGGTTTTCCTCGTTGAGCAACCGATAAACGTCATTGCGCAACTTGCTCCAAAGCCGTTCCGGCACTTGGATGTGCTGTTTCATGCCGAAGGCGCGACGATCGAGGAGGAAGATTCCCTGCTCGGGCCGCAGCGAGTTGCGAAGTCCGCCGATGGAGATGGGGGGGACTTCGTGGCCGAAGAGTTTCTTGGCTTGAGTGATTATTTCTTCGGGCCGCAACGGACGATCGGATTGGGACAGGACGCGTTGCACCCAATCGCAAATGCGCAGGCTGGAAAGCCGCACCACCGGCTGATCGGGCGACGGAAATTCCACGGTCAGGGAACTGCACTGCTTGAGGGCGCGAAGGAATTCGCCGGCGTTGAGATTGGGCGGCTGTCCCTGTTCCTGCAAACGATTGAACACCTGCGAGAGCGGCAGAGGCGAGATGTTGCTGCGGAGGATTTCGGCGATTGGCCGGACAATTTCTTTGGCGCGCTGGTCGAGGTTGGGATACGGCTTTTGCCCGTCCGGCCAGGCGGGAATCTCCGAGTCCAGTTCGCCGAAGAGACGGACGTAAAAGGCGGCGGGATATTTCGAACTGTCGCCCTTGGGCCCCAGCCATTGCTTGAACAAGTCCGCTGTCAAAGGGCAAATGGTTTCGAGGCACTTATCCGCCAAACGCCGGAGCATCACATCCACCGCCGGGCCGCCATGTTTGTAGATGCGCTCGTAGAGCAAATCAACTACTTGGCGGACCCGCTCGCGGGTCAGGCCGAATTTGCTGCCGATCTCCTCGAGAGTCATGGGCCGCTCGCCCCCTCCGCCTAAACGCATCAATAGCATGTTCCGCTCTCGAGGCGAGATTTTTTCGACGGCGTCATCGGCCTGCTGGATGAGGAAATCCAAGCCCAGACCCTTGGCCTTTGCATAATCGAATTCGCCGTTTTGAACCCGTTTGATGAGTTGCTCCAGCTCGTTGATGCTGCGCTGGCCGCAGTTGCGCATGCACAACACCTGATCAAACAGGACCCCGTTCAAGTCGCCCAAGGTTCGAAACCCCATCTTTTGGAGAACCCCCGACAACCGGACCGACAACGGCATCTGCGCCAGCGGCCAACTCCGGACCGCGGGCGGTATCGCTATCGGCGTGGATTTGGTTTCGTCGGTTTTGGATTTGTAAATTACTTTCACAATACTCCTTTGAGTCAGCGCGCTTAACTTGTAAAGCGATTATCTTAAGTCAATTCTCTTCCGCGGCATGCGTTGCCCGGTCACGACATACTCATTTTTTACCCAACAACAATAAACTAACCTGCGCTGGACTGCAACAAAAATCTTATTAACGTTGTCATTGTCATTTCCCGCTCGAAGGCAAACCATGATTGGGAAGTTGAATGGCGAGAGGGGTTTGGGCGAATACCGTCCAGGGGGCTGGCCGGGTGGGAGTGGACATTTTGGATATTGATAGACATTATGTTATTGTCTAATCCGCAATTGCATTGCGGCAACTTGGTTTCCGGTTGGTTCACCGCTGTTGGGGAGCGGCTGGGATGAAAGACGGTCTGCTCTAGCCGGATTAGAGGTTTGGACTTTGGGAGCCGAGCTGGGCCAGCCAGGCGCGCAATTGGGCAGGGTCATTTTTGAAGATCAGTGAACCGGGAACGATAAAATCGACGCCGGCGGCCAGTAATTGGGGCACGGTTTCACGGCGTATCCCGCCGTCGGCCTCAATTTCCGTCTTCAGGCCGCGGCGGGCAATGATGGCTCGAGCCCGGCTGATTTTGCCGGGTATCGAGGGGTCCATCGAGGCGCCTTTGATGCCCATGGCGGTGCCGACGAGAGTGACGATGTCGAGCAAGGGCCAATAAGGTTCGAGGAGATCGATTGGCTCGTGAACGAGCAGGGAGATACCGGCCTGTTTGCCGCGGGTTTTGATGGCGCGGAGGACTTCGGCAGGATCCCGAGCCGAGTCATGGCAGAAGATAATCGTGTCGGCGCCGGCCTCGGCGAACGGATCGATCCATCCGTCCGGGTCGGTCACCATGAGATGAATCTCGAACGGCCGGCGGGTATGCGGGCGCAATGCCTTTACCTGGTCGGGGAAGAAGAGCAGGTTTTTGACATAATGGCCATCGGCAACATCGAGGTGAAACCGCTCGGAAAAGGGCTCGACGCGGTGTATCTCGGAGGCCAGGTTGGCCAGGTCAGCGGACCAGAGGGAGGTGGAACACTTCAACATAGAGTGCGTTCAGGCGGGCAAGAAATGTTGTTGCAGAAACTCATCCAGGCAACGTTGCACGTCGCGACCGTGCTGTTCAACGCTGACCGATTTGGGCGTGATCTCGCGCAGGCGGCTGCCGGGGATGGCCGCCGACAGGGTCTCGCCATACTCGAACGGATGCACAGGATCATCCCGATGGGCCAGGATCAGGGTGGGACAATCGATTTTCTTCAACTCTTCGAGGCTATGACAGGGTGAGCTATGGGGGATACGTTCAAGCCGGACCACGGTCTCCTCCGCGCGCGGGTGCTGGAACTGGCCAAGCAGGGAATTGGCGGTATCGGGGAATTGGCGTTGGAGGTCGGCAAATTGAGGCGACTGCTGGAACCGTTCAGCCGCTTCCCGGGCGCCATGCTTGCGGATCAACTTGGCCACCAGGCCGAACATGTTGACGTTGAAGTCACGCGGACCAGCCAGCCATGCCGGACGGGACAGCACCAAACCGAGCCGGCGATCTGGAAAGCGCACCGCGAAATTCAGCGCTATGGCCGCGCCCATCGATATGCCGCCCACCACGGCGCGTTCGATTTCCAAATAATCCATAAGTGCGCGCAAATCGTCGGCCGACGCGGCCAGGCTGATCTTTTCCGGATTCCCAACCGGGCGCGTCTGGCCGTGCGCACGGCAGTCTAAACCGATGAGCCTAACACCGGCGGTCGGGTGGTACAAGCCGAACGTCTGGCTCGAATCGGCACCCAGGCCGTGTTGGAAGAAGAAGGGCAAACCGTCGCCACCGCTTTGGAAGAAAAAGTCGATCTGATCGTGAATGAAATTTGGCATTACCACTTAATGAACGGCACCGGGTGTATTGGCGAGCCCTAATTTCCGGCGCAAGAATTTCGTGCTGGCCGCCGCCTCGTGCTCGGCAAATCCGTGCATAACCAACGGACCGGTGAAATGGTTCCGGTCCAGCAACCGGAGGTAATAATCCCAATCCAGCACGCCGGTGCCGAGTGGCAGTCCGCCGGCATGGCCGTCGGGTCGCAATTCTTTGGCATGCGCCAGGACGATATTGGGCCCAAGCAAATCAAAGGCCTCATCGAGCATCGCGCGCTGCCGCGGGAGTTCATCGGGATGGAACAGGTTGGCGGCGTCCATGATGATGCGCAGCCGCGGTGACTGCATTTCATCGAGCAAGCGGCGGGCCTGGCGGGCCGAATTTACGACGTTGCCGACTTCCGGTTCGACTCCCAGGTTAACCGTGTGTTGCCCGGCAATTTCCAGGGCCTCGCCTAACGAAGCCATCAAGTCCTTCCAGGCTTCCGCTGAAGAGTTTTCGGCGTGCCACTGCCACATGTTTTGCGCGTCG
>JAMCZD010000540.1 GCA_023473405.1 Candidatus Omnitrophota bacterium | reverse complement strand
CAACCATTTGGTTACCTTATCCCGATCATAGTTTTTCTCGGTTTGCAGGCGTTTGCCGTCCGGGCCGAATACCTGGCCGGGCCCGGCGCCGTGTGGAATCCGGCGCGGCACTATTTGTATTGGGGTGTGGGCCTGGCGTCTGCGGGTTGTTTCGGTTCGCTGATGTTGATCGAGCTGGGTGTGTTGGCATTTATTGTTCTTGATTGATCCAGGGGGCAGGCCACATGACCAACCGAAGTTCGGGAAACGAAGCCAACGAAGCAAGGTGCGTGAGCACGCCAAGTCCGGCGTGGGAATGGCCTTTGTCGAATTTCCCGCGCCGGCGTTTTGTCTTGCGCCAATTCGAGGGGAACCGATGAACCTGTTGCCCATCGTGCGGAGGGAACTGCGGCTCGCGGCGCGGCGTTCTTTGACGTATTACGCCCGCGTCCTGGCGGCTGCGGTCGCCATTTTCATCACGCTGGGAACGGTTTACGCGAGTCTTGGTGCGATAATCAATCTGGCAATGGTCGGTCGCGGCCTGTTCCGATCCTTGTCGCTGCTGGGATTTGCCTTTGTCCTGATCGAGGGAGCCTTCAGCACCGCCGATTGTCTGAGCCGCGAGAAACGCGAAGGGACGCTCGGGCTATTGTTTCTGACGGACTTGAGCGGGTTCGACGTGGTGGCGGGCAAGCTCATGTCTCACCCTTGGAACAGTCTTTATTGTTTGCTGGCAGCCCTGCCCGCGCTTGGCTTGGCGTTTTTCATCGGAGGCATTACGGCGGGTGATTTCATCCGCGTGGCACTGGCACTGATGAACGCGTTGTTCTTCTCCGCTACCCTCGGGGCCTTGGTCTCCGTGCTGAGTTACCGCGAGCGAAATGCCATCGGGACCGCTCTGGCCGGAGCGTTGATCATCGGCGGCGTGATTCCCAGCATCGGTTATTTGTTGATGAATTACATGGGAACGACCGCGATCGATCCCGTCTTTCTTGTGCCCAGCCCGGCCGGTGCGGCTGTGGCGGCACTGTTCCCGGCTTTGGTTCCGGCATCGGCGGGAGTTTTTGGCTGGTCGTTGTTGACAACCCACCTGATGGGCTGGGGTTTTCTCGCATCGGCAAGCCTTGTTCTGCCGCGCATCTGGCGAGAAACAGGTTCACCCGGCTTCTGGCACTTGCTATTCCATCGAGTCAATGATCCGGCGTCCGGTACTGCTGCTCGCAGGCGATCGAGGAAAGTCCAAGGACCCGCCGGCGACGATCCGTGGTATGAAGTCAACCCTGCGTTTCGACTGGGCCTCATGCCCGGACGCTGGGGAATGACCCCGACCACCCGGTTTCTCGCGTTGTGCCTGGTCTGGGTGAGTGTCCTGTTCGTTTACGCGCGCTGGCTCGTGCCCGCGAGCGTGAGCAGGACAGGCTTGTCGTTCCCGCAAAACTGGCTTAACCCGCCGCTGTTCATTGGAGCAGCTTTTTTGTTTCATTATATCCTTCGATTCGCAGTGGCGGGACAGGCTTGCCGCGCGCTGGCCGAGGACCGGCGAACGGGGGTGCTCGAATTGCTGCTAACCACGCCGTTGGGCGTGGACGACATCATTCGCGGCAGGTTATTGGCCATTAAACGTCAATTCTTTTTCCCGACGCTGATCGTTTTGGGAATGGACCTGTTACCGGTCCTGACGGGGCTGGTCGAAGTGGGAAATGCCGGCGAAATGATGTTGATCATCGCCGTGTTCAGCGTAGCCGCGGCGTTCCTGATGGCGGATATGTATGTGCTCGCATGGGTCGGCCTCTGGTGCGGGCTCAAGGCGAAGAACGCCGGTCGGGCCATTCGCCAGACCGTGTTCGATGTGCTCTTGTTGCCTTGGTTGTTCTTGTTGGGTTCAGTGGCGTTCCTCGCGATAATATCACACGGGCAATTCACACCCCGATCTGGAATCCCCTGGTTTTCTTGCGTCCTCCCCGTGTTCATCATCAGCAATATCAGTCTGGCAGTGTGGGCATCGGGAAATCTGCGGGATAGATTCCGCGCCGTGGCAGCGCGGTGACGAAGCCGGATCGGCCGGAAAATTCGTGTCCAGACAATCTTCCTTCGGAGAGTTTTTGGACATGCGGATAACGAATTGAAGCATTTGTGGGTTCTGGCGTGGGATGGAGCGCATAGTGTGTAGTGCCAAAAGAAATGGCTGACCTCCAGTGGTAGGAAACGTGAGACTTGCCGGGATAGGCGGTGGCGGACAGGAGCGAATTCACGCATCAGGGCGTGAGACAAAATTCTTCGTTTTCTTCAGGGTTGCACGGATTGACCAGGATACCGATTGCGAACCCGGAGGGTTCAAAGCGTTTAGCCGGTGGTTGAGCGCAGCGACACCACCGGTAACCGGATCGGGTAGATTATGCACCCCAGGATGCCAGCGCCCTCTGCGATCCCTCCGGGATCGTATTCTGTTCACCTTCGCGTTCCGGGGGTGGCGCTCGTGCCTCGCGCAACCCCCGGCTAATGGCTGGCATCCCCGCGGGATGGCCGACCTGGATGGACACCTCCGCTCCTTTGGACATGAAGCAACCAACCCACCAATTGGTAGGCTGATTTGGAATGACAAGAGCCGTCCGCACGAGAACCTCCAGTTGCGCGACCTGGGTTCCCCGCGGAGCGGTCGACCGGAAGGCGGCGATCAGTTGCCGGATTTCCCGCTCTTGGGTCAGGAGGATTTGCTGTGGAGGCGATAGGTCTTTTTTTTTTAAGCGGGCGGCCAGTTCGGCGCGGGTTTGACAAATATCTAGTTACTTAGATTGAATCTCATGCAAAATCCCAGCCTCAATTCGTTTTTTCAGAATTCTGTCCTACGCCCCACGCATCGCATTTCGCAATTTATTTGTCGCTACACTGGTCTTTGATGCGGTATTGTATCTTCCACACACACTGGTAGTCCATGAACTACGACGAGTTTGCCTTCGTGAACCAGCAGTTGGCCGGGATGCTCCAGACCGGTATTCCCCTCGAAGGCGCCTTGCGGCAATTATGCAAGGATATGCGCCGCGGCCCGTTGCGCAAGGAGTTGGCACTGCTCGAAGCCGCCCTGGCCAAAGGCACCCCGTTCAATGAAGCCCTGGCGGCACGGCAGTTGCCCGGGTTTTACGTTCAAATGCTGCGAGTAGGCGTTCAAAGCAGCAATCTCCCCGCCATGCTGACCTCGCTGGCGGATTACTACGGCAATATGCAGTTGCTCCGAACCCGGCTCAAGGGACTGCTGGTTTATCCGTTGATCGTGCTGCTGGCATCGTTGGGGCTGTCACTGTTTCTGTCGCTGTCCTATGGGACCCTGATGAATATTGGCTGGCGCGAAATTGCCGGGGGGTTCGCCGAAGGAAGGGCCCTGCCCGCTTTTACTCAATTGGTGCTTTCCCATCCCATGGTTTATGCCGGCGTGCTGTTTACCCCCGCTGCCGCGCTGAGTTTTCTGGCATTGATCGTATTGGCCGGATTCCTGGTTCCCGGCTGGCGGCGCGCCCTGCGGTGGCGGGTGCCTGGTTTCAAGGAAGCCAGCCTGTCGCAATTCGCCCGTGCAATGGGGACCTTGCTGCGCGGGGGATGCACCCTCGGCGACTCGATCAAGCTGATGCTCGAAGTGGAAAAGGGAAACCGGGTAGGCAACGAACTCGCCCATTGGTACAGCCGCGTGGCCGATGGGCGAGGGAAATTTCCTGGTATCGCCGGAAGCCGGGGCCCTTTTCCGCCACTGTTCATCTGGTTGGTATCCACCGCCGGCGAGGAACTCGAGACCGGGTTCAGGCGCGCGTCGGAGATTTATTACGCGCGGGCGACGCACCGGATCGATTTGTTTTTGCAGGCCATCCTGCCGGTATCGATCATCGCCCTGGGCATTGTTATCGCCGTGCAGGCCTATTGCCTTTTATCAGTGGTTCTGGGCATGGGACTGACCTTTGCCACATTTTATTATTGAGGATTGCTTGTTTATATAACATCACCCGCTTGATTCGGAATGGCCCGGGATGAACTCGTATCTCTCGATCAACCTTGCTTGGAACTGGGCGGTCTTCGTCTGGTTCATGGCGGGCTTGATCGTCTTCACGGTAGGATTTCTTGCCCTCGCCTATGTGATTAGCCTGCCCTTGCGCCGTCATGAGCGCGCCCGTTTTTTTCTCGACCTGCTCGAGACGGGTCTGAAAACGGGCCGGGGCATCGAGCAGACGCTTGTGGAAATTTCGCGGAGCCGAGACCGCAGCGTGGGGGTGCGATTTCATTGGCTGGCGGCCCAACTGGAGAGCGGCCTTCGCCTGGGTGAAGCCCTGGGAAAGGTGCCGGGCCTGCTGCCGCCGCAGGTTCTGGCCATGCTCAGAGTCGGCGAGAAAACGGGGAACCTGGCCGGGGTGTTGCCGGCTTGCCGCCAGTATTTGAAAGACGGAATGCCGCAGTTCATCAAGGCGCAAAACTATTTGACCATCCTGCCTTTCCTGGGCACACCCATCGTAGTGCCCCTGGTAACGATGCTTTCGGTCACGTACGTCCTGCCCAGGCTCATTGAAATCATGAAAGATGCCGACTTCGAGGCGCCGGTCCCGATGCTGACGGGCCTGCTCATTCGCCTTTCCCAAGGGCATCTCATCCTGGCCTTCGACGGCGTTCTGCTAGGCATAGCCGGCTTGTTCGGTCTGGCGGTAGTCTTTTACCTGGGCGGTCCCCGGTGTTTGGAGTGGCTCGAAGCCGGCCTGCCGCCGTTGAGCGACTGGATTTTTCAATGGGTACCTTGGCGGCGCAAGCGGATGCAGCGAGATTTTTGCGCCATGCTGGGCACCTTGCTCGATGCCGGCATGCCGGAGGTCGAAGCCGTCGCGCTGGCCGCGCAATGCACCGCGAACCGCTGCTTCGTGAGACGCGCGTTGGCGGTAGTCGATGAGCTGGGCCGGGGTGTAAAGCTCACCGAGGCGGTACGGCACCTGGATGTCGCGGGCGAGTTCCGCTGGCGATTGACCAATGCCTGCCGGGGCGGTGGCGAGTTTGGGGCGGCTCTCAAGGGGTGGCAGGAAGCCCTCGATGCCCAGGCATTCCAGGAAGAGCAGGCCTTTGCCCAGGTCTTCACGACAATCCTGGTCTTGGTCAATGGCCTGCTGGTCGGCTTCATTGTCATAGCAGCCTTTCAGCCGTTGATCGCCCTCACGAACGCAGCCCTGCTTTGGTGATGCCATGAACCTGCCTGTTCCAAAACCCGAGTTGATCAACGATTGCGAGCGCCAGTCCGGCTGCAAAGATGCGGCTCAAACTCGCCCGCCGAGTGCCTGTGTTACTCGGCAGGGGGAGCGCGGGACGATGATCGTGGAACTGGTGATCGCCATGGGCATCCTCGTGGCGGTAATGATCCCGCTCAGCTTCTCGTTCTTGCAGGAACAACGCGCCTGCCGCGCTTATTATTACCAGGCGGTGGCCATGGAAATCGTGGATGGCGAAATGGAGGTGCTTCGCGCCGGCGAGTGGCGCGCCTTCACGCCGGGAACACACCCTTATACCGTATCGGCAAGGGCCGCCACCAATCTGCCGCCCGGCGGGTTTCTCCTGACCTTGGAAGAATCGCGGCTGCGACTGGAATGGTTGCCCGAGGGAAAAGGGCGCGGAGGAAGGGTCTGGCGGGAGACGTTGCTGAAATGAACCAGTGAACGCGTCATGAACACGCACCAGGCGAACCGAAAATGCTGCATGTCCTTCGGGCGGATGACGACACCCCACCGCCTGGGGCATCCCGCCCGGTTGTCCGAAAGCGCGATCATGCTCGTCGAGTGCGTGGTTTATATCGGGTTATGGATGGTGATCACGGGATTGGCGTTCACGGCCTTTTACCGCTACTGGGATCACTCGAGGGACCTGCAACGCAATGCCGACGACATCGTTCGCGCCATAAAGGCCGGCGAACGCTGGCGGGCGGACCTGCGAACAGCAACCATTGCGCCTAGCCTCGAAACGACGGATTACGAGCAGGTATTGCATATCCCGCAAAAGACCGGCGAGATTCTCTACCTCTTCTCCAGAGGCGAGGTGTGGCGATTGGCCACCGGCCGCGCAATCGGCCAACCGCTCCTGGCCAAGGTCAAGGGCTCCCGCATGTTGCCGGAAAACCGCACCCGGACCACTGTCTGGTGTTGGGAATTGGAATTGCAGACCCGGCAGAAGAATCCACGGATTCGCCCGTTGTTCACGTTTCTGACGGTGTGCCGCCAAGGCGGGAACGCTTTCCACAGCGTTTCATTAATCGAATGAACATGTTGCCATCACGAAAGCATTGCCGGGCAGAACGGCCCGGGCCAACCAGCAATACGCAAACCGAGCGCGGCTCGGCGGTTCTGGTGGTATTTATTCTGCTGACCGTAATGGCGTCAACAGCGCTTAACAACAACCGGGTTCTGCTCAACTTGAAGCAGGAGATCGACCTGGTCGGACGCCGCCAGGTCGAACAAGCTCGCCGTTCCGGTCAGTTCTGATTGCATTCGCGAGCCGCATTGGTTAAAGGCATCCCTGTGGCCCAACCTGCCTCCAGCGTGTTGTTGCTGATCCCGGCGTACAACGAGGAACGTCGGATCGAACCGGTGTTGCGTGATTACGCGCGGCATTTCCGCCAGCAGTATTCGGGCCGATTCCAGCTCGTGGTCGTGCTCAATGGCTGCACCGACAACACCCTGGACGTGGTTCACAGGGTGGCCCGGGATTTTCCCGAGGTTCGAGCGCTCGAGTTCCCGGAGCCGATTGGCAAGGGAGGCGCCTTGATCGAGGGGCTCAAACTGGCGCCTACCGCCGATCTCATTGGATATGTTGACGCCGATGGCGCCACGCCCCCGACCGCCTTCCAGCAATTGATCGAGCTGTGCGACCACGCGGACTGCGTCATTGGGTCGAGATGGCTGGCCGGAGCCGTCTTGCACCAGTCCCAGTCAAGCCGCCGCCAAATCGCCAGCCGCGTCTTCCACGCCATTGTCCAGGCCTTGTTTTGGATGAACATCCGCGACACCCAGTGCGGGGCCAAGGTCATCCGGCGCGCCGCTGTGGAGAAGATTCACCCCGCCTTGCGAATCGCCGACATGGCCTTCGATATTAACCTCCTATACGCCTTGAAACGCGAAGGATTCAAAGTCCTCGAAGTCCCCACCGAATGGACGGATAAAATCGGGTCAAAGGTCAAACTCGGGAGGACCTCGCTGGCCATGCTCCTTTCGATCATTCGCCTGCCCCGGTTTCGCCCCGTGCAAAGGGCTCGGAAATACCTTTCAATCCTGGCGAAGTAGTTCTCATTCGTTTTATCAATGGCTCAGGCCGTTGCGCCCGTTGGAAACCTGGATTTACAAGAAACTCAGCGCCCCACCCCCGCTGCCCGCTCCCGACCGGACCGGACCGGATGCCTCGACGAAAACCGGCAAGAGGTCCGATTGACCACCGCCTTTCACGGGCAAAAAAAACCGGGTTTCTTAGTCAGAGGATGACCCAGAAACCCGGGGAATTTTCGAACTCAGTACAGCAGTGGGATTACGAGGGATAATCCGGGCGAGCGTGTACAGCGCCTCACCCGAAATCTGTAGGGCCGATTCAAAGAACAAGTCGCGTAATTGGCCCCAAAATCACAATAAAATCTGATTCAAAGAAACCACAGCACCGATTCATTGTCAAGCGGAGGGCAAAGGTATTTGAAACGCTTCTGCCCGTCATTAGCCCTGCTGCAATTCCAAACCTGGTCCGGCTCAGTTTCATGTTTACACTCTGAGCCCGATTGTTACTATCCGCCACAGCAAAGGATGAACCATGAAAAAGATTGAGGCAATCATCAAACCCTTCAAACTCGAGGATGTAAAAGAGGCCTTGGCCGGCGTTGGGCTGGAGGGAATGACCGTAAGCGAAGTGAAGGGATTTGGCCGGCAAAAGGGGCACACCGAAATTTACCGGGGGAGTGAATACACGGTGGATTTCCTGCCGAAGATCAAGATTGAAGTGGTGCTGGCCGATCATCTGATTGCCCCGGCGGTCGAGGCCATCGTCAAATCGGCCAAGACCGGCAAGATCGGTGACGGCAAAGTGTTCGTCTCGCCGGTCGAGGATGTAATCCGGATTCGCACCGGCGAAACGGGTGAACAAGCCTTGTAGCCGACGCGCCCCACCTTGCGTGCGTCGGATACGTTTCCTGTGGCGGCCTTGACGACCGTCTCTGAAACATCCTGAATGAGAACTACTTCGCCAGGATTGAAAGGTATTTCCGAGCCCTTTGCACGGGGCGAAACCGGGGCCGGGCTGGACCGGAATCGGACCGGGACTGGTCCGAAATCCGCCCGCGGCACAACCGGTGAATAACCGGTGAACAAGAGTTAATACATTGTCCTCGCCAGGCAACCGGTCTTGACCTAGAACTTCGGGTGGCAACCTGAATGGGTAAACGAGCTAGAATCGAGCAAGAACCGGCTGAACACGCCCTGAATTTTGATTCGTAAGCTGTTGTTAACCAATAGGATACGCGTCTTTGTTCGCCGGAACTCAAGGCTGGGACGAGGTATCGCAGGGGCACGAACTGCGGGCGAACACGACGTTGTAACTCGTTATCCAAGCTGGGTTTACAAACCCCGGAGCAGGCAATGTGAATAAATGTTCGCTTAAGCAGCAGCATAAGGCGAGACATGCAAACTTTTTTAGAAAAAACTTGGTCGGAGGCGCAGGCATTGCTGCGTTCTCTGCTCAACCCGGATATTTACAACCTCTGGTTTGCGAAAATCCGGGCCATACGGCTCGAGGCCGATCACTTCGTTCTCGAGGTGGGGGATGATTTTTGCGAAGTCTGGTTGAAGGAGAACTATTTGGGATTGCTCGAAGACACCTTGGCGCATGTAGCCGGGCAACAATTGAAAGTGAAGTTCCAGGTAGCTCCGGGTCTTCCCAAGGCAGCGCCTCCGGTTGAGGTTGAAAAGCCCAAGGCAAAACGGATCGAGGAACCCGCGGACCGCTCGGCGGTCAATCGCGACCTGATTCTGAATCCCAAGTTCACCTTCGATACCTTCGTCGTCGGCAGCAGCAACCACTTCGCCCATGCCGCCGCCCTCGCCGTGGCTCAATCACCGGGCAAATCCTATAACCCGCTTTTTTTCTATGGCGGAACCGGTCTGGGCAAGACGCATCTATTGAATGCCATTGGCCAATATGTCGCCGACCACAAGAAAAATCCGCATGTGGCATATGTCTCGTCCGAGAAGTTCACCAACGAATACATCGACGCCATTCAAAACAATCAGTTGGTCCGGTTCCGCAAGAAATACCGGCAAACCGATGTGCTGCTGATCGACGACATCGAATTCCTGGCGGGCAAGGAACGAATCCAGGAGGAATTCTTTCACACGTTCAACGCGCTGCACGAGGCGCATCGGCAAATCGTCCTCACTTG
Source organism: Candidatus Omnitrophota bacterium (assembly GCA_023473405.1). GTDB lineage: Bacteria > Verrucomicrobiota > Verrucomicrobiia > Limisphaerales > UBA1319 > JAMCZD01. The sequence continues at coordinate 10,954 of JAMCZD010000540.1, read as the reverse complement.
CGACCGTCCGGCCAACGAAATCCAGAATCTCGAGCAACGATTGGTATCGAGGTTCGAGTGGGGACTGGTGACCGACCTGCAGCCTCCGGATATCGAGACGCGCCTCGCCATTATTCACAAAAAACTGGCCTTTATGAGCCTCAGTTTGCCGGAAGAGATCATCCAGTTCCTGGCGCATCATATCCGCACCAATATACGCCGTTTGGAGGGCGCCCTGGTGCGGGTGACTTCTTATGTGGCCCTGACGAACACCAAACCGACCATCCAGATGGTCGAGGGTCTGCTCCACGAACTGCTTCACGAGGAGGGACGCTACACCCTCAACATTGACCTGATCCAAAAGCGAGTGGCGGAGCATTTTGACATCCGGCTGTCCGACATGACCAGCAAGCGGCGGCCCGAGAATATCGCTTTTCCACGCCAAATCGCCATGTTTTTGGCGCGGCAAATGACCGAGAGTTCGCTTAGCGCCATTGGCGACGCCTTTGGCGGGCGCGATCACGGCACGGTGCTGCATGCTTGCCGCCTGGTTAAGGACCGCATGGAGGTGGACCCGAATATCCGGCAGGTGGTGGGCTATTTGGAAAAGCAATTGTTGCGTTAATGCCTGTCCTCCAAGTCAATGGCCTGACCAAACTCTATCGCACCTATAAAAAGCGCCCCGGCTTCCGGGGCGCCTTTGCAGGCCTTTTCCACCGCCAGATCGAATTCACCCAGGCCGTCAAAGACGTGAGTTTTGCCATCGAAGCAGGCGAACTCGTCGGCTTTTTGGGCCCTAATGGCGCCGGCAAGACCACCACGCTCAAGATGCTTGCCGGTCTGCTCTATCCCACCGGCGGCACCGCTCGAGTGCTCGGCTTTGTGCCATGGGAACGCCACGATCGCTACCGGCGTCAATTCGGCCTGCTGTTGGGCCAGAAAAACCAGCTCTGGTGGGACTTGCCCGCGCGCGAATCGCTCGAACTGAACAGCAAGATCTACGACCTCCCCCGCGCCCAGTTCGAGCAAACCGTAGCTGACCTGACCGACTACCTCGGCGTCCGCGACAAGCTGAATGTCATGGTTCGCGAACTGTCCCTGGGCGAGCGGATGAAGTTCGAACTGATCGCCGCGCTTTTGCACGATCCCAAGGTCCTGTTCCTCGATGAGCCCACGCTCGGCCTGGACGTGGTTTCCCAGAAGAAAGTGCGCGATTTCCTGCGCCATCACAACGCCACGCGCCATACCACCATGCTCTTGACCAGCCATTACATGACCGATATCGCCGAACTCTGCCATCGCGTCATCATCATCGATCATGGCGCAATTTTCTTCGATGGACAACTCAGCGAGGTCGTGGACCGATTCGCCGATTTCAAATTGATTTCCATCCAGTGCGCAGGACTGGCGGGGACGTGGCCTGTGGACTTGAACCAGTTCGGCGAGGTGGTCGAGCTCAACTCCGTCCGCGCCAAGCTCAAGGTCAAGCGCGACCGGGTCATAGCCGTCTGCAAAACCTTGCTGGACCAACTGCCCGTAAGCGATATCGACATCGAGGAAGTGCCCATCGAAGAGGTCATCCGCCAAATCTTCGCCCGATAGTGATCCGTTCCCCGGGGTCCTGCTTCTCCCTTCCGGGACGCCCAAGCCGCCGGCAGCGATGTATCGAAAAAATGTCCCGATCGGACCACAAAATCGATACAGCGCACCCGGCCGCCCATGCATTAGCCCTGGTCCCTGCCTTGGTCAATCGACAAGAAAGTTGACGTCTTGGGCGCTAGATACCATAAATACCGCTTCAGAGCATGTTTTGAAATTGCCAGGGGTGCCCGTAGCCGCCGCCATTCCGCTGGACCGTGGCATTCCCCGGGAACCGGAAAGGCAAAATGCACTTTGGAAAGTACCTTTGGTGGGCCGTGACAGCGGCCCTTTTCTGGTCGGCAGGTCCAAGCCGGGCCGAACGCATAGTGAGTGCCCTCGATGGCGAGTGGGACTTTCAATTGGACCCTGGGGACGTCGGCAAAAAGGAGGGATGGTTCGGTGCATCGTGCCAATTTACCAACACCATCCAGGTGCCGGGCGCCTGGCAAGCCCAGGGCTACGGCGTCGAGAGCGACAAGCTCCGGCATCACTTCGAGGGAAAGGCCTGGTACAAACGCCAATTCCTCCTCCCCGCGTCCGCGGCGGGCCGCCGGATTTTCCTATGCGTGGGCGGTGTGCATCGGTCCGCCGAAGTCTGGGTGAACAATCATTACCTGGGCGGGCACATCGGTTACCTGTCGCCGTTCGAGTTTGAGCTGACTCCCTACGTTTCGGTGGAAAAGCCGGCAACGATTGCCCTCTGCGTGGACTGCAAACAACAATGGGAAAAAGACTGCCTGACCGGATGCTTCGACATTATTGACGCCATGTTCACCCCGTGGGGCGGTATTTGGGGGCATGTGAAGATCGAGGCGCGTCCGGACGCCTGGCTCGAGAATGTCTTCGTGCAGCCGCGCATTTCGCCTGCCGGCTGCCGGGTAACAGCACGAATCGCCGGGGCAAGAAATCAGGCGGATACCGTGCGCCTCGAAGTCCGTTCCGAGGAAGGCCGTTTGGTTGCGGCAGTCAAACACGCCCTGCCTGATTCAACCGGGTCCGAGCTGGAAATCGAAACGGAATTGCCCGAGGCCAGGCTGTGGTCGCCCGATTCGCCGTATTTATACTCGGCACGCCTGGCATTATTGAAAGGCGGAACTTTGATTGACCAATCAGAGGTGAATTTCGGCCTGCGCGAGATTCAAACCCGGGGTTGCGATTTCTTTCTGAACGGAAAGAAACTCTACCTGCGCGGTTATGGCGACGACGGGGTCTACCCGCGGACAATGGCGGCGCCGTCCGACAAGGCATTCTACCGGAAACGCCTCGAGACCATCCGGAAATACGGCTTCAACTTCGTGCGGCATCACAGCCACATCCTTCCTCCGGAGTATTACGAAGCAGCAGACGAAATCGGGATGTTTGTCTCAGCCGAGTTTCCCATTGCTTATGATGAGTATTACCGGCGCGCCCAAGGACCCGCGCTGGACCTTTACCGGCACGAATGGGCTGCCGCCATTCTGCGGTTGCGCAATCACCCGTCCATCTTCGATTGGTGCATGAGCAACGAGATGTGGGACTCTTTTGCCCTGGCGCCGGAGATGTATCGGATGGCGAAGGCCCTCGACCCGGCGCGGTTGGTCATCGACAGTGACGGCTTGTGGCCTGCGGGATTCGTCGACGGCACCAAAGACCGCGCCACCCTGGATTTCTACTCGATCCTGTTCGACGAATGGTCGTTGCCATTGGACAAGCCCGCCAAGTACCGCTTTGACGGCCAACCGAAAAAGCCGGTCCTTTCGCACGAAACCGGGAATTACACCACCTTGCCCCGGTTGAGTCTCATCAACGAGTTCAAGGACAACTTCAAGCCGTTTTGGCTGACACCATTCCGCGATAAGCTCCTGAAGATGGGGTTGATCGGCGAGGCTGACCAATGGTCGCTAAATTCCGAACGGCTCTATTACCTATCCCACAAACTGAACGTGGAGGCGATGCGCAAGAATCCCCGCATCTCCGGTTACATGTGGTGGTTGTTCCAGGATTACTGGACCGGCGCCAACGGATTGGTTGACGCTTATTTTCGCTCCAAATCAATCACCCCGGATATGGTTCGCCAATTCAATGACGCGGTCGTGTTGCTCGAAGACGGTCTGCCCCAGGTTTGTGCCGGACGCCAAAACCTGAAAGTCAAACTGCTCGTGTCGAACTACTCGACGGAAACGATCCGGAACGGGCTTTTGCAGTGGCGCATCCGGCTCGGTCCTCGGACCCTCGATTCAAACCAGCGGCGTATTGACGCGGAGCAGGGGGAGTTGGCCGAGGCGGGGATTCTTTCGCTCGACTTGCCGGAAAGCACTCAGCCGGAGCGGGTTCTCCTGACCACGGAACTCGAAGCCGGCGGAGAACACCGGCGGAATGAGTGGTCGAGCTGGGAATTCCCCGCCCAAATCGAGCGTCCCCGGTTGGAAAGGCCCGTCTATGCGAGTCTCGATCTGGCGGGACGTCTCGCCTCACTGGGCGCGCAACCCCTTCCACTCCAAGCGACCTTGCCGGATCGCGCAGTCTACGTGGTCAGGCAGCCGACGATGAAGCTGGTGGCGGCGGCGGAAGCAGGGGCGTGCCTGGTTTGCCTTGCGCCGCAGGACATTTTCAGCGAAGTGCCGAACCGGTTCAAACCGGCGTGGTGGCTGGGGAGCCAGGACGACTGTAACGCGGGGACGGTGGTTTACGATAACCCGGTCACCCGTTCCTTCGCGCCGGAAGGTTGGTGCGACGCGGGGTGGTATCGCTTGCTCGAAGGAGCGCGAGCTTATGTGCTCGACGAATTACCCCTCCAACCGGAAGTGCTCGTGCGCGCCCTCGATGTGCATTCATTCTGCCGGAACAAGGCGCTCCTTTTCCAGGCACGGATCGGCAAAGGCGCGCTGATTGTGTGCGGACTGCGGCTTGGCCTGAATGCAACCGAAGCGGCTCCCGAGCAGAGGTGGTTGTTGACACGGTTATTGGAGTATGCCAGCACCTTGCCTCAGCCCAAGGCCGCCTTGCCGGTTGACTTCCTGCGCAAGCAAATCGCCGAGGTCCCCTTCCCCGAAGCGACCACCCTGCCCGGTTACGCCCATTTGATTTCGGACCAGGCCGAACACAGTCCCTATGCCAGCTACCGTGAAGCCGAAGCGCCCATCTACCTCTGCCGGCAGACGGAAATTGGACGGGTTATTGAATGGGAAACCGCGGTGGTCCCCGCCAATTGGCCGGAGACGAATGTGACGTTCGTATTTGCCGGAGGCCTCGGCTGGCATTCCCAACCGAGAACCGACGGGTTCGCCTTGCTGCTTGACGGCCGTGAATTGGTTCGCTTCGACGTCGCTCACAAGTCCAATTCCTGGAGCGGGACGGATGGCACGGCAAAACTATGTTTCATCGCGCGAAAACTGCTTCCGGAAGATGCCCTGGGACAATTCTATCTCACCGTCCCGTCCGCCCGGCTCAAGCCTGGCAAACCCTGCCGGTTGGCGGTGCGATCATTGGGACAAAGCAGCCGGCGATGGTTTGGGCTTAATTTGTACGTTTATTGAGAATTGAAAATCGGTTATTAGCAATCGAATTCAGAGTGGTCACCCACTCATGGGTTTGGTCCTGCTTGTTTCAGCCTTTCTTTCAATGACAAATAAAATTAACGCATGCGGATGAGGGCATCCGCGCTCCTGGTGGGGAAGCGCTGCAGCGCTCCCCCTGCCTGCCGATCGGGCCGGGACCTAAAACCGGCACGCCCCCTTGCGCCGGATATCGGTGAACACTTGGAAGGCGCAGGAGAGCCAAAGGAGGCCAACTAACGCAATGATAGAGACTTGGCCAAGAATCGGGAAGGTGTAGACAAGGAAGGCAATCAGCCCGAACACGATGGTTGCTTTAATTAAATCCGCCACATTCATACGGGGTTTATATCGGCTTGAATTTGAGCAAATTCAATGCCAATCGATAGCTGGCGGACGAATTAGATCACCAAAGCTGCGCCCGGCCCGACAAACCGCAAGGAGGCGAAGACGTTCCCCGACTCTGCATCACGATTCGGCCAGCGGATCGAGCGCGTCCCGGAGCCCATCACCCAGGAAATTCAAGGCCAACAGCATGGCAACCAATATTCCCCCCGGCATCACAATCAGCCACCAGTAAATCCGGATGGGATTGATCTGTCCCGCCCCGTCGGCAATCAGCGATCCGAGGCTTGCCTGCGGCGGTTGAATGCCCAGGCCAAGGTAACTGAGGAAGGATTCGCTCAGGATAACCGCCGGAACCGTGAGCACCAGGTACACGATGATTATACCATACATGTTAGGCAGGATATGACGCCACAGTATCCGGACCTCGTTCGCTCCCAGTGCCCGGCTCGCCTCCACAAACCCGCGCGTCCGCAAAGATAATACCTGGCCGCGGACAATTCGCGCCATGGTCAGCCACGAAACCGCTCCCAATCCGACAAACAAGAACAACAACCTGACCGTGCTGTCTGATTCGATCGAAACCAGCCGCGACAACCAGTTCTTGAACAATTGCTCGAGCGTGGTAATGAGCACGATGACAAACACCACCGATGGCAGCGAGTAAAGCACATCCACGGCCCGCATCATGGCGCTGTCCCACCGACCGCCCAGGTAACCCGCCACCGCCCCCCAAATCACCCCGATCACCAGGCTTACACCGGCTCCGGTGGCACCCACGAGCAGCGAGAGCCGCGCCCCCATCAGGACTCGAACCAGCAAGTCGCGTCCGTGAACGTCGGTGCCAAACCAATGCCGCAGGTTCGGCGGCTGGAACTGGGCTTCGGACAGTGCATTGGGCGAATAAGGGCAAATTGCGGGGCCCACCAGCACCACCAGGACGACGAGGGCGAGGAACAGCCCGCTGATCACCGCCGCGCGGTTCCGTTTGAACCGGCGCCAGGCGCGCTGCCGGGGGGTCAAAGCAGGCGGGGCATTAATCATATTTGACCCTCGGATCGAGCCATCGATAGGCCATGTCCACCACAAGGTTTAATCCGAGCAAAAGCACCGCATACAACAGCACCAGGCCGACCACCATCGGGTAATCCCGATTCAATGAACTGTTCACCAGGAACACACCCAGTCCCGGTATCTGGAAGATGTTTTCCACCACAAACGAGCCCGTCAGCAAATCAGCCAGCATCGGCCCGGCATACGAAACTACCGGCAGCACCGCCAACCGAAACGCGTGCTTGATGATTACCGCCCCTTCGCTCAATCCCCTGGCCCGCGCGGCAGTAACGAACTCGGCATTCATCACGCCCAGCATGCCTTCGCGCATCAGACGGGCCACTTTGCCGGCAAAAAACAGGCCCAGGGCAATCACCGGCAAAACGGCATGGGCCGGGGTTCCCCACAAACCGACCGGGAACAAGCGCCAGTGAATGGCGAACAACATGATCAGCAAGGGGCCCACCACAAAGCCCGGAACGCAAACCGCGAGTATCGCCAAGAAACTGCCCCCGAGGTCAATCCATCCTCCCCGCCGCACCGCCGTTATCAGCCCCAACGGTATCCCCGTCCCCATCGCAAACCCAAATGCCAACAAACCGAGCGTCATGGAAATCGGCAGTCCCTGGGTCATTATGTCGGTCACGCTGTGGCTGCGATACTTGAGCGACGGCCCGAAATCGCCGCGAATTAATCCGGCCAGAAACCGCTCGTATTGTTTACCGAAGGATTCGTCCAGGTGATATTTTGCCTTGAGATTCCGCTCGATCTCGGGCGAGGCAGGCTTTCGTTCCTTGTCAAAGGGCCCCCCCGGCGCCACCCGCACCAGGACAAAGGCCAGAAAGCTGATCAGGAGCAGGAGCGGGAGCAGAAAGAACAGGCGCTTCAGGAAATACATAATCGGCTAAGATCGTCTCATCCTCGAGCGCCGCGCGTCAGCGAACCTTCCGGACCGCGTTGATGGGATGTTGGTCCAGGATATTCGGATAGATGCCCTGAATTTTGGTGGAATCATAGTAACTGATGCCCCGGTAGAAAAACAGCGGCAAGACCGGCACCGCATCGCGCACCAGCAGGGCCTCGGCCGCTTGAAGCAGCGTGGCGCGCGCCGCGGGATCGGCCCGGGAATTGGCCTCCCGCAGCAATCGGTCGTAGTCCGGGTCTTTCCAACCCGTCCGATTGTTCCCGCTCCAGCTCATAAACAAGTCCAGGAATGTGTTCGGGTCATTGTAATCGCCGACCCAACTGCTGCGGCACAGGTCATAATCCAGGGCCGATTGCGCGGCCAGGAAGACCTTCCATTCCGCCTGGCGCAATTCCATATGGATGCCCAATTCTTGCCGCCACATCTGCTGCAATTCAACCGCGATTTTCTCGTGGGTCTTGGCCGCGCCTCCCGCCGCCGCGTTGAACATGTATTGAAAGGTGGGAAATCCCTTCCCGCCCGGATAACCCGCCTCGGCCAGCAACCGGCGAGCCGTTTCCGGATCGTAGCCCAGCCCATTCGGAGGATCGTAATGCGGTATCCCCGGCGGGGTCAGGTGGGTGGCGATCTTTTCGCCTGCCCGGGTGATTTTCTCGACGATACGGGTCTTATCGATGGCCATTGCCAGGGCGCGGCGCACCCGCGGATCATCGAATGGTTTGCGGGTGACATTGATCCGGATGAAATAGGTGCCCAGGTAATCGAAGGTGTGGAAATCAGGGCGTTTGAGCAGCACATCCAGCAGTTCGCTCGGCGCCAATTCCTTGTCCCATACGATGTCCGCCGCCCCGGTCTCGTACAGGTTCAGCGCCGTGTTGGCCGAACCCACCGGCAGGACGTCCACCCGGTCGTTCTGCGTGTGGGCGACGTCCCAGTACCGCCGATTCTTGCGCAACCGAATCCGGTCGTTGATCCGCCAGGAAACCAGCTCATACGGCCCGCTTACCGGCAGCGGACGCGCCATCAGCCAGCGGTCGCCATACCGTTCAATGGTCCATTCCGGCACCACCGCCAGCGTAGGCAAGGTGCATAGGTCCAGGAAAAACGGAACCGGCCCGGTCAATTCGACCCGCACCGTGCGCGGTCCAATCGCCTTGATACCCACCCGCGACGGATCTTTGATTTCGCCCCGGTTGAATTCCTCGGCGTTCTTGATATAGAACAATTGCCCGGCGTAATCGCTCGCGGTCTCCGGCGACAAGACACGCCGCCACGAATATACGACGTCTCTCGCCATGATCGGTTCCCCCGTGGACCATTGGGCGTTGGTGCGCAGATAAAAGGTATAGAGGCGTCCGTCGTCCGAAATCTCCCATCGCTCCGCCAGACCGGGCACCGGCGCGCCCGTGTGGGGATCGTTGCGCACCAAACCTTCAAATAGCGCCCCCGCCACCCGTATGTCCGGTTGACCCGTCACGATCGCCGGGTCCAGCGATTCAGGCTCGGCGCCATTGATGATGACCAGGTCGGCCCGCTGCTCCGCCCGGCTTCCACAGCCTGCGCATGAAAAAAGCAGAAGGCCCCCAACGACTGCGCGGGTCAAGAATCGGTAAACAGACTGCCATGAAAAGCTCACGTTCAAACGCTCCGACGCTCTTCACGCTCTGAGTCTGCCCACGCTCCACGTCCCCCGGGGAGCGAACCCGATTCATTTTGGGCCGATCCAAAACGCTTATTTACTTGGCCGGGGCAGGTGCGGCAACCGGTCTTGCCGGGGCGTTGCTGGCCGGCAGGCTCGCGTTTGGCTTCGTGGCAACGTTGGCAGCGCCGTTGGAACCTGCCGCCCGGGTTATGGACTCGAGCAAGTTGCTGCCGATGGGCGCCGCGGCGGGCCTGACTGCGGACGACCCGGTGGTTTGAACCGGTTGGTTTGCCTGCTTCTGCAATTCCTCCTGCAGTCGGTTGGACCCACGATGCGCCTGGCTGGCATTGAAAATTGAAAGAACCAAGGCCAGCACAAAAAAGACCGCAGCCGAATATTTCGTCAGCTTCGTCAAGGCATTTCCTGTGCCCGCGCCGAACAAGGCGTCGGTCGCCGATCCGCCGAACGCGGTTCCTACTCCGGCTTCCTTTTTGGGAAGCTGGATCAGGATCAAAAGCACTAGAACAAGGCAATTCACCACGAGGATGAACGTCAACAAACCAAGGACAAATCCCATACGATCAAATACTGTTTTTAATAATATCAATAAAACTGCGAATCTCCAGCGATGCGCCGCCCACCAACGCACCGTCCACATCCGACTGGCTCATGAGTTCACGTGCATTCGATGGTTTCACGCTACCACCATAGAGGATACGCAGTCTTCTGGCAACGGTGTCATCAAAAATCGCGGCAACGGTGCGGCGGACGAATGCCTGGGCCTCCTCGGCCTGCTGGCTGGTGGCGGTTTTGCCGGTGCCGATGGCCCAAACCGGTTCGTAAGCGACCACAGATTCCTGCATCTGTTCCTTGGTTAGGCCGGCCAGGCTCCCGTTAAGCTGACGGTCCAGGACCTTTTCAGTGATGCCCGCTTCGCGTTCGGCCAGGGACTCGCCGATGCAGATAATGGGCTTGAGCGAGGCGGCGTGGGCTGCCAAGGCCTTTTTCGCAATCAATGCGTCGGTCTCTTTTTGGTACTGGCGACGTTCCGAGTGGCCCAGGATCACGAAGCGCACCGAGAATTCCTTCAGCATCCCCGCGGAGATTTCACCGGTGTAGGCGCCGCCTTGATGCTCGCTCATATTCTGGGCGCCCAGCCGGATGTTGGTGTCCAGGATTGCCTTGGACACCTCGTCGAGCGCGGTGAAAGGAGGGCAGACCACTATGTCCACCTCTTTGATTCCCGTCGCCTCGCGGCGGAGGTCCTGAACGAAATCAAGGGCCTCGGCCACGGTCTTGTTCATTTTCCAATTGCCGGCAATCAGCAGTTTGCGTTCTTTGTCCATGATTAATTAAATATCGAATTCACCTCGCTGGTTTTGCTACTTGTCATTCAGTGCCGCCACACCGGGCAATTCGCGCCCTTCCAGGAATTCCAGGCTCGCGCCACCGCCCGTGCTCATAAACGTAACCTGGTCGCCCAGCTTTGCCTTGTTCAGCGCCTTGACACTGTCGCCTCCGCCGATGATGCTCTTGGCCCCGATCTTCCGGGTGGCATCCACTACCGCGCGGGCGACGGCAAAGGTGCCTTCGGCAAAGCGCGCATCTTCGAACATGCCCATCGGCCCGTTCCACAGGATCGTCTTGGCCCCTCGAATTACCTCCGCATACTGCTTGACTGTTGCCGGTCCGATGTCCAATCCGGCGGCGGTATTGGGGCAGTCGAGGGAACTGTTGTTTTGCGGATTTCGCCATTCGATGACGGGCTTTCCTTTCTTGTCCAGCTTATCCGTTTTGACCGGTGTGGCCACGACGTCGTCAGTCGGCAGCAGGAAC
>JAMCZD010000444.1 GCA_023473405.1 Candidatus Omnitrophota bacterium | reverse complement strand
CTGCTCGAGTCCTATTTATCCTGGACATGGTATCACATTTGTCAGAAACGACTCGAAGGTGAGTCGCGACTCGCTCCTATGGCTCTGATGGTTGTGACTAATATTGTACATAGGTCTTCAGCTTTTGTCGATCGAAGTGCCATAAGAACTTTAATAAGAAGCGTAATCCTAGAAAGATGAAGTGGACCAAGGCGTTCCGCCGAGTAAGCGAATCACAGTGGGAATCATCGGGATCGGCGCCATGGGGTCCGGCCACGTGCGGCGCGTGGCGGGTGATCCGGGTTTCAGGGTGTTGGCCGTGTGCGACGTGGACCGGGTGCGCCGGGAAAATGCCCAGGAGACGGTCAACGGCATGTACGCCGCCGAGCGTTCGAGCGGCAGCTATCACGGTTGCGCGGCCTATAATGATTACCGCGAGGTGCTGGCTCGACCGGACATCGACGCCGTGGTCATTGCCACGCCGGACCATTGGCATTCGCTTCAATCCATCGACGCCGCCAAAGCGGGCAAGGACATCTACTGCGAGAAGCCGATCTCAGTTACCATCGAGGAGAGCCGCCGGGTTGTCGAAACGGTGCGCCGATACGGACGCGTCTTCCAAACGGGGACGCAGTATCGCTCCATACCCACGATCCGCCAGGTTTGCCAGTTCGTCCGCAACGGCGGCTTGGGCCAGGTTAAGACGGTATTCACCTTGCTCAATAATTTGTCGGGTTGGATTCGGTCGGACCGTTTCAAGCCTTATGCAAAGGTAATGAGCGCTGATATTTGCGGACGCTCTTATGTTCCGCTCGACTTCCCGCTCCCGGCGGAGCCGGTGCCCGAGGGTCTGGACTGGAACCTATGGGTGGGTCCGGCGCCGTGGCACCCTTACAATCACGCCTACCATACCAACCCGTCGCCTGGCGTGGTACCATGGTCCTTCTGTGACGCCTTTGGCGTTACTTCGTCGACTTGGTTTTTGTCGCATGCGGCAGATATTATCCAATACGCCTTGGGCATGGAAAACAGCGGTCCGGTCGAATTGGTTTATCCCGATGACGGTGAGTATCCAACTTTGACCTTCAAGTATGCCAATGGAACGCTGCTGCACTTCGTGGACCACTGGGGCATGGTAAAGGACACCTATAAGGCAGTCCCCGCTTCGGCACGGTTGGCCGGCAATTTCGGCGGCATCTTTGTGGGCGAACGCGGCTGGGTCACCACGCTCTCGACAGGGGGCCCCATCGAGGGCGGTCCCGAAGAGCTGATGAAGGAGATGGGTCTGAAAACGCGCGAGGTAAACATCGGCGCCAACAACCACCACGCCAATTGGCTCGAATGTATTCACTCGCGGCGGTCTCCCAGCTCCAACGAGGAAATCGGCCATCGCTCCGCTACGATCGGACACCTCACCAATATCGTCTTCTGGACCGGGCGTTCCTTGAAATGGGACCCTGCCGCCGAGCAATTCATCGAAAACGCCGCCGCCAACCGGCTGCGCTCTCGCGCGTCCCGGGCGCCTTGGCGCGTTTGAACCTCTGACGAACGACCGAAGGCTTATGAGCAACGAAATGAACAAGAACGCCAAGCCAGTAAACCAGCCGGCTTTGGGACGCCCCAAAGATTCCATGGCAAAAGCGATTAAAATCCAAATGCCACCCAAAAGCCAGGTAATTATTTTGTTTTATCTGGCGTTTTGCTGGCTGGTATCATGGCCCGCGCATGCCGCCGGTCGTCCGGATGATACCGCCGCAAGTTCTCCCATTGAACCTTTTGTCAATAACCCGGATGATCGTCTCAAGATTGAACAAGCGATTCCGGCAAAGGCCATCGTTCGACCGCGCGCGCCCCGCAAGCTTTTAATCTTTGATCTGAACGTCGGTTATGGTGGACATCCATCGGCTGCATATGCTGAACAGGCCTTTGCGTTGATGGGAAGGAAGACCGGCGCCTTCGAGACGGTCGTCAGCCGCGACCCGGCTGTGTTCAAACGCGGGAGCCTGAGGCAATTCGACGCCGTCTTTTTCAACAACACCGTGGGCAACCTTTTCACCGATCCCGAGCTGCGGCAGAGCCTGGTCGAGTTTGTCTGTGGAGGCGGGGGATTGATGGGTGTTCATGGCGCTTCCGTGGCCTTTACCCGGTGGCCGGGCGCAGTCGAGGACTGGCCCGAGTTTGGGGCCATGCTCGGGGCGCGCGGCGCCAACCATAAGGACAGCGACGAGCACGTTTTTATCAAGATCGATGATCCCGAAAACCCGCTGAACCAGGTGTTCGGCAGCCAAGGTTTTGAATACCGCGACGAGTTCTTTCGTGTCCATGAGCCGTATTCGCGGGACCGGGTTCGCGTCTTGTTCAGTATCGATACGGACAAGACCGACGCAAACCGCGGCCAATCCCTGGGAGATTGCCTCCGAGCGGACAACGATTATGCCTTGGCGTGGGTGCGGAATTACGGTCGAGGCCGGGTTTTCTACTGCACGATTGCGCACAATCCCTACGTGTTTTGGGATCCGAAGATGCTGCGGTTTTACCTGGGGGCAATCCAGTTTGTCCTGGGCGATCTTGAGGTCCCAACCACCCCGAGCAATCGGTTGACGCCCGCCACTCGAACCCAGGAAAGACTCGGCTGGCGGCTCGGGATCGAGGCCTACACCTTCCACAGGTTCACGTTTTTCGAGGCCATCGAGAAGACCTCCCGGCTCGGCCTTTCCTATATCGGCGGGTTGAGCTTCCAAAGGGTAAGTGAGGAAATCCCCAAGAACTTCGATCCGCGGCTTTCCGACGATGAACTGAAACAGGTCCGATTAAAACTCGATTCAGCCGGTTTGCGCCTGATTACCTATTACATTCAGGAGATACCCGGTGATGAGGCGGGCTGCCGCAAGGTTTTCGAGTTCGGGCGCAAAATGGGGATCGAGACCTTTATTTCCGAGCCGGCGCCCGAGGCGCTGGACACTATCGAGAGGTTTTGCGACGCCTACCATATCGAATTGGCCATCCACAATCATGACCGCAAGTCTTCGCCGCGATACTGGAGACCAGAGGGCGTTTTGGAGGTCTGCCGGGGCCGCAGCCGATTGATAGGAGCCGGCGCCGATCTGGGTTACTGGTTGCGTTCGGGAATCGATCCCATCGCCGCCGTGCGATTGCTCAAGGACCGGTTGATCACCGTCCAGATGCACGACCTCAATGAGTTGAGCTCGGAAGGCCACGATGTGCCTTGGGGCGCCGGGGTGGGGGACACGGCCAAATTTATCGAAGAACTCGACCGGCTCGGCATTAAACCATCCATGTTCGGCATCGAGTATTCCTACAACTGGTTGGAGTCGATGCCGGAGATCGAGCGTTGCGTCGAATTTTTCAATAACCTCAGCCTCGACCTGGCAAAATGAACCGCCGTTACACCATTGATGACCTGATACGAGATTAAAATGAATAAGAACACTGTTGCATTGGCAGGCGCGTCGGTATCGGTTAATCCTTCAAGCCGGGCGGCAGACCAAGAAGCCGCGTTGGACCGCGCCTTCGAGATTCTGAAGAGTTACGATTATGGTGCCAGTCGCGGGATCCTGATGCCCATTGACGAGGCAGTCCGCGCCTCCCTGGGCAATGCCGCGGCACAAGGTCAGTTGGCCGACCGGTTGGCCGTTCTCCTCGGCACCCATGCACCTGTTCCGGCCAAGGAATACATCTGCCTCAAACTCAGCCTGATCGGCTCCTCTCGATCGGTGCCCGCGCTAGCGGCGTTGTTGGTCGATTCGGACCTTGCTTACTCGGCACGCAATGCCTTGGAATCGATGCCCTGCCCGGAAGCAGTCGCCGCGCTTCGTGATGCCTTGTCCCGCCTCAGCGGCCTGCCGAGACTGGGCGTGATTCAGTCCCTCGGAAGCCGCCGGGATACCCAATGCATTTCCGCGCTTACGGCGCTTCTGTCAGATGCCGATCCGCAGGTGGTCCATGCAGCGGTAGCGGCGTTGGGCGACATCGGCACCCCGGAGTCGGCGCGCCGATTGCGGGAGTTCGATCCGAAAACACCCGCGTCGCGATCGGTGCTGGACGACGCCTGCTTGGTGTGCGCCGAGCAGTTGCTGAATAAGGGTAAAAACGCCGAAGCCGAGGAAATCTATCACGCCATGACTGATCCCAGTAAGCCAAAACTTGTCCAGCTTGCTGCCCGGCTCGGGCTCGATCGGGTGGCTGGAAAGGACTGACGGAGGTTTTCACCATCCCGCTACGGCGAGTACCGCCGGATAACAAAGAGCTCCTGGTCCGGCATTTGGCTGCACGCGCGCGAGAGGGATTCCAACTTTTCCACGGGCTGGTTGATGATCGATTTCAAGTAATTTGGCTGCGGACGAAATTCAAGCACCTCGCCCTTGCCGTCCTTGCGCCGCACGGCAACACATGATTGCGCGGAGGTGAAGACCTCGGACAACCGAAGATCGAGACGGCCAAGGCTGTTGCCCGCGCCCACCGCGACCCCGTCCACCAGGCATGTAAATGGAGTCTGTAGTGGCACGTAACATATAATGTCGAGCTCGTGCCGGCCCCACCGCGTCTTGAATTCGCGCAACGCGGCCTGACCAATCCGCCAGCCCAGAACGTTCCATGGGCCCACATGCCCGTGCTCGCGCCTGATCTCGCCCCACCAATCTTCGGACGGACGTCCCATGTTCCAGGCATTGTCGCCCGGTTTGGATTGCACAATGGGCGATGAAGGGATGGCTCCCGCCGCCGCGGGGGCTGAGGCCCGGGTTTGGATGGGACTGTCCTCGTGAGCCAGGACAGGGGTGGTTAGCCAGGCTGAGCCGCACACGAGTAACAGCCGGGACGCCTTCCGAATTGCGGACCGGCTCGAAGAGGAACTTGATTCCGCCGACCTAACATTTTTTGTGTTCATACGATTTGATTATTGCGTAACACTCATCGAGTGGTGTTATATAATAGGCAAGTCGTAACACCTATCGCCGGTGTGAGTCAAGCCTATCACCCGGCGTGACAACGGCGATAACGCCGTCAACGAGTTGAAAACGTAAACACCGATGCGCACACTATGCATTTGAACCATCTGATAACACGGGCGGTCCTGGGGTTCCTGGCCGCGACCGGAACCTTCGCGGTCACTGCCGCCGGAACACCGGAAACCCACGCCGGCCTTCAAGCCGTTACCGACACGGGCACGAGCGCCTGGAACGGCAACTTCCCCATCACACTTACCGGGGTTCTGCTATGCGACCCGGATGAGATGCTCGATTCCACGCCGGATTTCATTCCCTGGAACAACGGGCTGAACGCGGGGATGATGGGCGGCGAATGGCAGATTGCGATTCAAGCCGTTGCGCCGGGCGACCGCGGCGGCACCACGTGCTGGATGGGCCAGAACTACGCCAATATTGTTCCACCTCACGATGATCTATTCAGCTACCCAAACGATGCCTGGGTGGCCGAGATCAACCGGTTGAACTCTGATCCGTCCACAGGGCACAAGTTCCGCGCCGGCGACCTCATCCAGGTCACAGCCCGGCAGGCCCTTTTCTACGGGGGCAAACGCAATATCAACGAAGGACACGACATCGATCCGGCGAAGAATTTCGAGATTTCGCTGGTTACGTCCAACTATGGGCTGCCGGCTCCGGAGACGATCACCCTCGCCGATGTCATGCGGATCGACGACGGCAACCCCGACACCTCCGAAGATATCTTCGATCCCACTCGAGCCTCGGGCGGCGAACATTTTCAAGGAATGCGCGTCCGCATCAATAACCTCACCCTGGAAACGACCAACGGTTGGAATCCGGCGGCGCGATGGGACGATCGCAAATGTGTCGTGACCGATGGCGCCGGACGCTGCTTCACGCTCCGCACGCCGCGATACAGCCTGGGACCGGCCCCGGTGAAACGGTTCGATGCCGTCGGCATTTTCACCCAGGAGTCCGGCTCGGGTCTCCAGGGCACGAACGGTTACGAGCTATTCGTGCAGCAGGTCATACCGCGGGAACCACCCTCGATCGGCATTGCGCTCAAGGTCACCGTTTCCTGGCCAGCCGACGGCGTGGCTTACCAGCTCGAGTATCAAACCGATCTCAACGCGACGAATTGGTTCCCGGTCACCAACACGCCGGTCCTGATCGATGGCAGCAACACGGTGTTGGTTTCTCCCTCGCCCCCCGAGCGGTTCTATCGCCTTCGAAAGACAGATTGACTCTTACGCCATGCGCACTTCGCGGAACCATGACTCCGGGTTCACCCTGGTCGAGCTGCTGGTGGCGATAGGAATCCTGGCAATACTCGCCGGGCTTTTGCTGCCCGCCCTGGCACGCGCCAAGGAGAAGGCCAAGGTAGCCAGGGTTCACGCCGAGCTCTACGGGCTGGGTTTGGCGCTGGAAATGTATGCCGATGACCACGACGGCCAACTGCCTCCTGTGCGCGCCAATTGCAACACCGACCTCGCCGAGCACTGGTGCCAATTCCCGGTCGAGCTGGCCGAGCAGCACTACCTGCCCGGCGGCGATCAACCCGGCATGGCTGTCAACATGGCCGACCTGTTCAATCCCAACCATACCTACAAATATGCCGCGCCGGGGCCATACCTGCTAAATGGGTCGCCCGGGGGCACGTTCAAGTTGTGGGTCCCATCTGACTTCCCGCTCTGTTCGAGCACGAATGGGCAATGGTACTCGAGCCCAAAAGAGGCGCCGGTCCGCTGGGTGGTTTGGAGCCTCGCGCCGCGCCCCGATAGCGCCCGCAGCCAGGACCCGCATGCGCCGTTGGCAAGCTCGAGTTGGTACAGTCACGCCGGAGATGGAGGCGTTATCGCGCGCTTCGCCACCCGCGACGGCCTGCAAGTAAAGTGCCCTTGAACGACACTAACAATGAAGGGACTCAAAGAGACCAAAGGGACGAAAGAGACGGGAAGGAAGCTCGCTTCACGCTCCACGTTCCACACTCCACGCTCTTACTGGTATTGCCCAAACTCGAGGCCGGCGTCGATAAACGCGCGGTAGTTCTCCTCGGTTCTGGGAGAAAGCGGGACATTGATGGGCGCGGCGGTGGGCAAGAGCACAAAGCCGCCGCCGGCCTTGGCCTGGTCCATGATACGGCGAACCTCGGCGCGGACCTGCCGTGGGTCGCCTTGCTCGAGCAGTTTCAGCTCGATATTGCCCCAGACCGAGACATTGTGCGCTTGGCATCGGCGTTTTACCTTGTCCAGTTCGAGGTCGCCGTCAGGAGGCGGCTCGCAGGGATCGATCCCATCCACACCGGTCTCGAGGATGAGGTCGAGCACCCGACCTATCCTGCCGTGGCAGTGGAGGCGCACCTTGCGGCCCGCGGCGTGGACCAGCTCCGTCATCTTCCGCAAATGCGGCACCATGAAACGTTCGAACATGGACGGAGGCAGGTAAGGCGGGGTCATGTATTCGGGGCCGCAGATGCGGTAAAGGTCCACGGGACAGCAAGCCAATTGGCGGCGGAGGTTTTCCATGACCCGCTCGGCCACGGTCTCGACCGTGCGCGCGTAGTGTTCGGTTTCCTCGAAGGCCCAGACCAGGAAATCCTGGAACGACATCAGGTCCGCGGCGAGGTAGGCGGGGTCGCCCAGCGAGGCCATGACAATCCCATGATCGCCTAACTCAGCGGACACCCGCGGGTAGTCCGAGGCATCATACCGCGCCGGCTCGTAGGGGACACTCAAGGCACGATCGACGTCTTCAGTGTTCTTGCACCAATGCTCGAGGTTCCACGTCGTGTAGAGCCTGGGATCGACCTGGGTTACCGAACGGAGGTCGCCTTTGGGCGTGTGGCAAACATGCGTGGTGCGAGTGCTGGAGCCGATTTTCTCAGCGCGCGTCTTGATCTCGACCGGGTGATCCGAACAAAGGAATCGTTCGGTGCCAATGTAGCGGTCGCCGGCCGGTTGCGGATTCCAATTGGTAATGCAGTCCGTGCGGGCGCGGATATAGTCCATGAGGCCGCGATAGCTGGGCTGTTGATTATACCAATCCAGGCTGTTCAGCCCGGCCAATTCGTAGGTGTTGATCGGCACCCGGTCGGGAATGCCGCCTTCCAGGGCGGTTAACAGGCGGCGCCGGCTGGTCCATTCGGAATTCGAAGATTCAGGCTTCATGGATTGCTTCATACATGGCCACGATATTGGCGGTGGGCGTAATGGGTTGCAGGTTGTGACAGGGGGCGCAAATCCAACGCGCGTTTTGGTAGATCCGGATTGAATCGCGGACTTCATTGACAACGTCGGCTACGGTCCCGAAGGCCAGGGTTTGCTGGTTGTCGATCGACCCGTGAAAGATGATGTACCGGCCGAAATCGCGCACCAGTCCATCGCGGTCCATGCCGCGGCAGCGCCATTGAATCGGGTTCAGGATTTCGATGCCCACGTGATCGATCAAGTCGGGTAGAAAGACGCGCGCAGCCCCGTCGGTGTGATACATGACGTGAATCCCGTGGCGCCGGGCCAAATCAGCCATCTTCACCTGGTTCGGTCTCAGAAACCGACGGTACATGGCCAGGCTCATCAACGGACCCGTCTGCGCGCCAAGGTCCTCGGCTACCCAAGTCAAATCAATCCTGCCTTGGCCGGCTTCGAAGATGCGCCGGTGATGTTCATGATAGAAATCGAAAAGGTGACCCAGAATGGCATCCGCAATGTCGGGATGAAGCGCGAGGTCCTCGAACGATTGATCCAAACCCCGCAGGTAACCATAGAGCAGGAAGGGCTCGAAGCACCCGGCGTGAATCGGATAATCGGGGTCAGCCGATTGGACGGCTCGAGAAACCCCAGTGTAATCGTAATCATCCGGTCTCGGCCATTGATGCCCATGAATGTCGGCCACCGACTTGGCCGTTGCCAGCGGATGAAATACCGGCTCCTTGTATTCGCCCGGCCCATAATTGACTTGCCGGTAGCGAACTCCCCACGGGTCGGCCTCGAGATCGCTGGAAAGGTGGGGCAGGCATCCTTGTCTGTCGGTTGTGGAGACTTCCCGTTCCCCCGTCCCTTGCCCCTCCCTCCGGGGCGAATGCCATTTGGGCTCGACGAATTGCCGTTTATCCACGCCGAGCCGCTGCCACAGGGCGTTCTCATCGGCACAGTTCAAATCCCGCAACAACCGCCGGGTGACCTCGATGGTGGCCTGGTAATCAGTGGGAACCCGGTCCGCTTGAGCGCCTTCCAGAAGCGCCAGCCATCGCCGGCGCGGCGTCATGAGCCGCGGTTCAACCCGCCCTGAACTCGAAGGATTCGCATCCAGATTCATAGAATTGCATCGTGACACATTTCGTCGAGCCATACCACGGCGTCAGCCGGAATGACATCAAATTCACGCAACACTGCGCTCCCAACCGCTGACGTCGAGGTAACGAAATAATGTCCCGATCGGCCCACAAAACCGACGCTGCACGCCCAGGCCGCTCGCGCCGATGTATTGAAAATATGGTCCGATCGGGACACAAAACCATTCTCGATGAGGCCATCATGCATTGGCATTGCCCGGATGATTTTTCTTGCGGGAAATCGTTCGCTGAGCGTTAATCTGGTAGACAATCTCACAGAAAAGCGGACGGTGCGTTATGGATGCACTTTTTATCATCTACGTCATATGTTTCGGGGTCGGCTTATTGTTCGCGTTAATCAGTGCCTTTGCCGCAGACGTTTTCGGCGGCCACGACGCCCACTTCGATGTTGGCCACAGTGTGCATGTCGAACCGGGCATTGGCGCCCATGAAATGCCCGGATTTTCACCGCTCAGCCCCACCACGATCGCAGCCTTCGTGACGGCATTTGGCGGTTTGGGGATGATTTTCAGCGAATTCGAGTCCACGCACACCCCCTTGATCAGCGCCGTGCTGGCCGCTTTTGGCGGGCTGGTCATTGCCGCTTTGGTGTTTCTCCTCTTCCAACAAATCTTCCGCCGCACCCAGAGTTCGAGCGAGTCGAAGGTGGCTGAATTGATTGGCCAATCGGCGACGATAATCACTGCGATACCCGAGAAGGGGGTAGGTGAGATTGCCTATATCCAATCGGGATGCCGCTACACGGCGCCGGCACGCGAGGAGAGCGGCACGGCCATTCCAAACGGCCAAACGGTGGTGATCACCCGGATCGTCGGTTCACAATTTTACGTGGTCCCGGTATAACGGGAACCGGGTTGGATTTACTATTATAAATACAAATCACCATGCATCCTATCGATAACATGATTATAGCTGTATCGCTCGCCACCGGTTGGTCTATTATTGCCCTGGTTATCCTCGGCATCCTTTTCGTGGTCTTCCTCGCCATGGCGGTATACGCCAGCCGCTACACCAAGGCCGGCCCGAACGAGGTGCTGGTCGTCTCCGGCCGCACGCACCGGTATGTGGACCCGGACGGCACGATCCGGAGCCGCGGATTCCGGATTGTCAAGGGTGGCGGGACCTTTGTGTTGCCGGTAGTGGAAAAGGTGAACACGCTCTCGCTGGAGTTGATAACCATCGACGTCGAGCAGCAGCAGGATGTTTATACGAGCAAAGGGGTGCCGGTGCGCGTGGATGGTGTGGCCCAAATCAAGGTCAAGGGCGACGACATTTCGATTGCAACGGCGGCGGAGCAATTTCTCACCAAGCGCCCCGAGCAGATCGAGGCCATTGCACGGCAAACGCTCGAAGGCCATTTGCGCGCCATCCTCGGTACCATGACCGTCGAGGACATTTATCAGAACCGCGATGCCTTCGCCGCTAAAGTCCAGGAAGTGGCTGCCGGAGACATGGCGAACATGGGCCTGGGCATCGTCAGCTTCACCATACGCGACATTCGGGACAGCCAGGGCTATCTCGAGGCATTGGGCAAACCACGGATCGCCCAAGTCAAACGCGACGCCGTGGTGGCCCAGGCAGAGGCAGACCGCGATGCCATGATCCGCTCCGCCCAGGCCGCCCAAGCCGGTCAGGAAGCCAAGTTCCAAGCCGATTCCAAGATCGCCGAGGCTCAACGCGATTACCAAATGAACGTCGCCCAGTACCAGGCCGCCGTGAACCAGAAAAAGGCCGAAGCCGACCTGGCCTACGACCTGCAAAAGTTCAAGACCGGCCAGTTGGTCAAGGCCGAGGAGATGCAAGTCGACATCGTGGCGAAACAGAAGCAGATTGAGCTGCAGCAGCAGGAAATCCTCCGCAAACAACGCGATCTCGAAGCCAACGTCCAAAAGCCGGCGGATGCCGAGCGTTACCGTGTCGAGACCCTGGCTGCCGCCACCAAGTTCCAGCTCGAGACCGAGGCATCCGGAACCGCTTCGGCCAACAAGGTAAAAGGCTTCGCCGCCGCCGAAGTTGCCAAGGCCACCGGTCTGGCCGAGGCCGAGGCCAATAGAGCTCGAGGCCTGGCCGAGGCCGCCATCATCGAGGCCCAGGGCAAGGCAACCGCCGAGGCAATGCGCACCAAGGCCGACTCATTCAAGGAATACAACCAGGCGGCGGTTATCGAGATGATCATCCGGATTCTGCCTGAGCTGGCCGGAAAGATCAGCGAACCGCTCTCCAAAACCGATAAGATCGTCATCGTCAATAGTGGCAATGGGGCCGCGAGCGGAGCCAGCCGGTTAACCGCCGATGTTACCCAAATTGTGAGCCAGTTGCCGCCGGTGATCGAAGGTCTGACGGGAATCAAACTCGAGCAGTTGCTGGCCCAAATCCCTGCCTTGAAAAAAATCGCGACCAAGGAAGTCACCCAAGCGTAGCCCGCTGCCTTCTGGAGCTTTGGTTATGCGTTTGTTCGAAGCGATCATCGATGCCAATCATCGCGCTGCCGCCGGCGATCCCACTGCCGGGTTGCAACTCGCCGATTATTCAAACGCGTTGCCGGTCGTGGCCCTTACCTGCATCGATCCGCGTCTGAACCCGCTCATGCCCGAAGTCTTGGGCATCGCCGAGGAGGATTTCATCTGGTTGCGCAATGCGGGCAACGTCATCACCCACCCGCTCAGCAGCACGATACGGTCCCTTGCCTTGGCCTGCGCCCTCAAGGGCGGCAAAGAAATCGCCATTATCGGGCACACCGATTGCCGCGTCTCCCATACGACGGTTCTGGAGTTAACCGACCTGTTTCTCGCCCAGGGCATCGATCGAGCCCAATTGCCGTCAAACCTGAACGAGTTCTTCGGCCTATTCGCCAGCGAACGCCAAAACGTGATCAACGCCGTCGAAAACGCCCGGCGCAGCCCGCTCATCGGTCCCGCGATTCCCGTGCATGGGCTGCTGGTCGATATCCAATCCGGCCAATTGGAATGGTTGGTTAATGGCTATCAAACCGGCATGCGTCAGGTCATTATTGGCGAGCCGGCAGCCGGGTCAGCCACCGAGCCTGCCGAAGCCGCACCGATCTCGTCAGCTCCAAGTCCCATGCCCGAACTGGGCCAGGTCAGATTTCCGCAGAACAAAATCGGCGAAGGCCTGATCAGCGCCGACAAATGGCTGGCGGAGATGCGGACCGCCTCCGCCTCCGCCTCCGCATCCGCCTCCCCATCGACGCCCGGCAGCGCGCCGGCCAAGGCTCAGCCATCCAAGCCGCCGCGCATCCCGTTGCCGCCGCGGATTCGTCCGACTATCAAAAAGAGTCATTGAACCTGGCTTGCTCCCCGGACCATGGGATACAGCGGCCGGCATCAAGGTTCGGTATAACCGAAAGGCTTGCCATTAAAGTAGCGCGCCAAGGCGGCAATGTTGTGGTCGTTGCCTCCAAAGGCATCCATGGATTTGCCAAGATATTCCTTGATGGGAAGGGGGAGGGAGTCGGGGTTTGGCCGGCTAAAGCCGTAGATGCCAAAGGAATCGTTCCGCGGGTCCGACAGCACCTTGCGCGCGTCGTGCTGGTCGCCCCAGCCGACCAGACACAGCAACTGGCGCGTATGCGCTCCCAGCAGCGGCGACAATGCACGCATCGCCTCCGGGTTGCCACTTTCATCCATCAACCAGTCCACCTCCTTGAGCATCGCGCTTCCCGAAAGTTGCGGACTGCGGACGTTGTTGCAGGAAAGCCAGATGACGCAGTCGGGGCTGACCCGTTTGGCGGTGTCGTGGATGCGTCTCCAGCAACGATCGATTGCCTTGCGTTCGTAATCGAGCTGGTCCGCCTTCGAGGGTGCTCCATCTGGTGGGAAAGGCTTCCCGGTCAGTTCCGTGAACAACTTCTTTTCGGCCTCGAGCCACTGGCCATGGTTGGCCTCTTTCCGTGCCTTGTCCGATGGATTCCAGAGCCAGTCCACCATAAAACCGTCCATGCCGGACTTGGCAAGCGCCTCCTCGATCGATCCGGCCAGGAAATCGAGGTAAGCGTCAGTCAGGGGGAGGTGATAATCACTGGGAATGCCATAGCTCAACGACGGATGTTCGAGCCCCCAACGGGTATTGGCTGCCACGCAGAAGTAACCCATGACCCGCATCT
This sequence comes from Candidatus Omnitrophota bacterium, assembly GCA_023473405.1. GTDB lineage: Bacteria > Verrucomicrobiota > Verrucomicrobiia > Limisphaerales > UBA1319 > JAMCZD01. The sequence goes on along the minus strand of JAMCZD010000444.1, from coordinate 6,937 downwards.
TGCTGGCGTGTCCCAAGCGAACCATCTCGGGCAGGAAATCGTGCTTGAGCCCCGGCTGTGCGGGCGTTTTTCCGCCTTTGTACCAGGCATAACCGTTGCACGAAACCGCAAAGGTCTGAATCACGTTCACCCCCAGCTTCGCATACCACTCGACGTGCCGAACCGGGTCCGCGTCCGCCCAAACCCCCGGGCCGGCGAAACCATTGGGTCCACCCGGGCCCCAGTTAAAATCGACGCAGAAGGCCTTGATAGGCTCCGGTTCACCGTCCGGTGCCGCCGCCGGCAAGACGCGGGCTAACATCAATAAGCACATCGGCACGATCAAGTGGAATCGAGCCATGCGAATCGGGCAAGGCCCGGCGGTTCGGGTGCGGTCAGTTGGGGTTATCGGTTTCATGAAGCCACATTTCATATTGAAATCGAAGCCCGGTAAAGCTCTAAGAACTGACGCGGGTTTTTGCCTCAAGAATCGGACTTCGACGCCCCGGACACCACACTAGCCTCCCACGGCGGCTTCGCGTCCGGAGGGGATTCGATCCAGGTTGGAGGCGAGAAAATCGCGGAGGAACCCGTTGATTTCGCTGAATTCGTCGGAATTCAGGTTTACGTCGCGGAGGCGAGGCCAGTCAGCCCTTGAAATGGTATCCAGGACTTGGCGCGCGTCGTCGCCAAGGCTGGCTTCGCGCAGATTGGGCTGCAGGCCGGACTCGGCGAGGAATTTCATTTCAAAGGCGAAGACCGGGAGGGATTGCGGCGCCAGGGTGGGAAGGAAGTCCAGGAAGTCGTTGAGAAGGGTGAAGAGCGCGGGCAGAGGGGTCTGCGGCTCGGTGGTTTGTTCGATGAGAGCCGCGCAATAGGCGGCTTGCTGCAAATAAGCGAGCTCGCGGCGCAGGAAAGAATAGGTTTCACGAACGGTTGCCTCGCAAAGCAGGTGCAGGTCCGACCGGCGGCTCAAGCGAAAACTAAAGTCAGCCAGGAAAAAAAGGTCGAGCTTGCCCGCAAACGGTGACTTGGGCCGGCGCGCCCCTTTGGCGACCGTGGCCAAGCGCCCAAAATCGGGGGTCAGCCAATGCACGATCAGGCTCGTATCCGTTAATGGACGGGTGCGGACGATCAATCCGGTCGTGCGTTGGTCGATCCTGGTCAAAAGGTGGACTGCGGCTTGGAAATGGCGGCCTGGGGATCAGAAATTGCCGGGGAGGGCTTGGGAATGAGCGGGGAAACCAAAGACGGCACGTAACCGGGGGCAATGGAACCAAGGCTGATGATGAGCTTAACGCCTTCAGCCACGGAAACGTCAAGCTTGATTATATCCGTTTCCGGCACCATGACCAGGAACCCGCTGGTGGGGTTCGGCGTGGTGGGGACGAATACGCAGACGACTTTCTTGCCGGTCTTAACCTCCACCTCGTGAAATCGCTCGCATGTAATAAACCCGAGTGAGTAACAATCGGGCCGCGGGAATTGAACCAGGACAACGTCTTTGAACGCGGATTTCTGATTGGAAGTGAAGGCCTCGTTTACCTGTTTGAGAGTCGAGTATATCTTGTTTAGCAACGGCACCTTCAACAGGGCCAGGTCCACCCATTGGATCAACTTCTTGCCCAGGTAATATCGGGCGAGTTGCCCCACCAGCCCAACCAGGACACCGGCGAACAAGAAGGCAACCACGCTCCAATACCAATACATCAACCCATCCCCGTTCTTTTGATGAGTCAGGCTCTTGGGCAGGAAGAAAAGCAAGGTATCGGTAATTGTCGAGACCGTCCCGAATAGCCAGACCACCACGGCGATGGAGATCACCGCCGGCAGTACGATCGCCAGCCCGGCGAAGAAATTAGCCCGCCAACGAGCCACAGTCCCTTTCATACATCTACTTTAATTGCGCGGTCGAGTTGCCACAAGGAGAACTGATTTCTCAACCGCCTGAGCAACCGGTCTTCGGCGCGTTTCATGCGCCGGCGCGAATCCGGCTTTTTATCGTCATAACCCGTCAAATGCAGGATGCCGTGCACTATATATCGAACCAGTTCGGTTTGCCAATCCGTGCGATAACGAATTGCTTGGGCGACCGCTTCATCCACACAAACAAACAGTTCGCCGGACACGAGAATGGGCGGTGAAAAATCCGAGGCGCCGGGCGGCTCGGAATAATCGAAAGTGATGACGTCGGTTGAACCGGCGTGGTGAAGGAAGGTCTCGTTGAGCCGGGTCATTTCCGGGGCTGCCACCAGGTTTATGCCCAAATCAAAACCCGGAACGGCCAGCAAGCGCGTTAAGAGATCCCGCACCAGGCGCCCCAGCAGGCGCCCGTCAACAAGCCGAACGCGCTGGCGGCTGCGCAGGTTCAACTGGTTCATTTCGACTCATTCCGAAATTCCTCGTAAGCCGTAATGATGCGTTGGACCAGGGCGTGGCGGATCACGTCGCGTTTTTGGAATTCGACGAAGGAGATGCCCTCGACCTGGCGCAAGACGCGCAACGCCTCGATCAGGCCGGACCGTTTGTTTGCCGGCAGGTCCACCTGCGATGGATCGCCGGTAATAACCGCTTTCGATTGCTGCCCAAGCCGGGTCAGGAACATGAGCATCTGCTCGCTGGTCGAGTTCTGTGCCTCATCCAGGATGATGAAGGCGTGGTTGAGCGTTCGCCCGCGCATGTAAGCCAGGGGCGCAATCTCGATGCTGCCCCGTTCCATGTGCCGCTGAATCTCCTCGCTGGACAACATATCGTAAAGGGCGTCATGGAGGGGGCGCAGGTAGGGATTGATCTTCTCATACAGATCACCCGGCAAAAAACCGAGCGCCTCGCCCGCCTCGACGGCCGGACGGGTCAGGATGATTCGGGCGGCCTTTTCTTCGTGCAGGGCGGCAACCGCCATGGCCATGGCCAAATAGGTCTTGCCCGTTCCGGCGGGGCCGATGCCGAAGACGATGTCGAACTGCCGGATTGCCTCGATGTATTGCTGCTGGCCAATGGTCTTCGGCATTACCATCGGCTTCTTCGTTGACGTCTGGATACGTTCCGAATGCAGGCTCTTCAGGGCATCGACGCCGTCGCTTTTCACGACCTCGACGGCGTAAGCGAACTCGCGGTTCCGAACGGGCGCGCCGGCCTTGACGGTGGACTCGAGACTTTGAAGCATTTGTTTGGCGCGCTCGATGGCTTCGAGACTGCCTTCGAGTTTTATCCATCCCTCGCGGCTGGTGGCTTTCACCTCCAATTGCCGCTCGAGGACTTTCAGGTTATGCGGATCGTTGTTGAACAGTTGTTGAGCCAGACGGGCGTTTTCGAAATGAATGGTTTCAGTTGGCATGCCAGGTTCGCAAAATCTCCGATCAATCTGTCTCCGATGCCGGGTGCAACCCGGCGGCCAGCGCGGCGCGAATCCGGACTGCCAGATCAGCCAAGGCTTGCGGCAGCACAGTCACATTCGCCAGAACCGGCATGAAATTGGTGTCACCCTGCCATCGCGGAACCACGTGGATGTGCACATGATCCGCAACTCCCGCCCCGGCCACTTTGCCCAGATTAATGCCCACGTTGAATCCGTCGGGCCTCATTACCTCGGTCAGCGCATTCTGGCAGCGCCGGGTCAACAACATGAGGTCGGTCAATTCACGCTCGGTCAGGCCGTTGAGGTCCGGTGTTTGCTTATAGGGAACGACCAGCAGATGACCTCCGTTGTAGGGATACGCGTTCAGCAGGGCAAAACACGTCCGTTCGCGCGCGATCACGTAGTTCGCCTCGTCATCGTTGGATTGGGCGATCCGGCTGAAGAGCGAACCGTCCGCCATCGCTACCTTCGGAGCCAGAATATATTGAATGCGCCAAGGCGCATGCAAAGATTCCATAAGACATGCTAGGTTAGCCACGGTCTGGCAAAAAGTCAAAACTTACGCCGATTTGGGCAAGGAAAAATAAAATGTCGCCCCCTGATTGACACAGCCTTCGGCCCAGGTCCGTCCCCCATGCCGTTGAATGATGCGCCGGACGTTGGCCAGCCCAATCCCAGTCCCTTCGAAATCCTCGGCTCGATGCAGGCGTTGGAATACGCCAAACAAACGGTCGGCGTGCCGCATGTCGAATCCAGCCCCATTATCCTTGACGAAAAAGACCAGTTCGTTGTTCTCCTCCCGGCTGCCGATCTCGATCACGGGCGCCGGTTGGTGCCGGGTATATTTGAGGGCATTGGCAATGAGGTTTATCCAGACCTGTTTCAACAGGGCCGCATCCGCCTGGCAGACCGGCAGTTCGCCTACCGCGATGTCGAGCCGCCGGTCCGGTTCTTCCCGGAGCAGGCTGTTCAAGGTCTCCCGCACCAGGCTCGTGGTGGCAATGTCCTGCCTATGTATGGGCTGACGGCTCAATTGCGAAAAAGCCAGGAGGTTGTCAATCAGCGTCCGCATCTCCGTGGCTGACTCCACAATAGCCGCCAGATAGCGCTGCCTTTCCAATTCGATCGCCTCGCCCGCTTCCGGCCTCAGCAAATCCGCCAGGCCGCTGATCCGATGCAACGGCGCCCGCAAGTCATGTGAAACCGAATATGAAAAGGCCTCCAATTCACGGTTGGCATCTTCGAGTTGGGCGGTGCGCACCCGAACGCGCACTTCGAGTTCCTCATTCAGTTTGCGAATCTCCTTTTCAGCCCGCCGGCACTCTGTGACGTCAATGCCCGTGCCAATAACGTATTCAATGTCGCCATTCGCCCCTGGAAGAGCGGTGTTGGTCCATGCGATCAGGCGTCTGGCGCTGCTCTTGGTCACCCATTCATTCTCGTGTTGATTGGGGAATTGCCCGGCCCTGAGTTGCGCAAAGACCGCCTTCACCGGCTTGACTTGCTCAGCCGGCAGCAAATTATCCCACAAATATTGCCCTTGCGCCTCGGCGGAACTGTACCCGGTGGTTAGCTCACAGGCACGATTGAATCGCACAATCCGGCCGTCCCGGTCCAGCACCACCACCAGCGCACCTATCGTCTCCAACACCGCCGTATTGAAGTCGCGCTCGCGCTTAAGCGCCTTACGCGCCTTTCCCAGAAACACCGCGGCCAGGCCACCTGCTGCCACGATGCACGCAACCAACAGAATCGAAACCAATACCCACCCACTATCCCCCGTGCCGCCTTGTAACATAAACTCCAGGCCAAAATACACGGCGCCGCCGCCGCCGCCGACAAAACCGAGTGCCGTCAGTGTAAAGGCTTTCCACCCAACTCTTCGTGACTGTTCCGTTCGAGGCATTTCACCGCTCTCGCTTGGGTCGCGTATTGACGATTCTTCAATCGCCGCTTACGCACTCATCTGGAATGTAATGCCAAGAGAACCAACAGGCAAAACCTGGCCGGACCAATGGGACGAGCGTCCGCGCCGCCCCCGCCGGTGTGGAGTACACCGATACAGCAAAGCGGCGACGGCGCTCTGTCCCCAACCAATGCGGCGTCGCGTCACAAGGCTTGCCACCGTACTCCCAAAATAATGGGCTGCACGGATCAAACAAAGCTGTTGCCGATGGCGAGGATCGACGAGGCGGCGATCAAGATCACGATGGCGGTGTACATTTGATTTCGAGGCGTGCCCACGACGCCCCGCCATTCGCCACTTATGAACCCGACGCCCTGGTTTCCCAGAATCTGCATGGCCTGATAGATGCCCCACCCAACCGAAGCGCCCAGAGCCCCCAGCATCAGGCTGCCATGCCCGAGCAGGGTGATGGCCAGGCAGAATTGCACTCCACCGATTGCCGGTATGATGGTCTCCTTCCAGTTGACCGCCAATCCCTTCCAGGACTTGTTCCTGGTCATGAGGTACATGGCATATCCGACGTTTACCAGGGCGCCGCCGAGCATGCCCACAGCCCAAACAGCAAACGTCGCCGGAACGTCCCCCGCCCGCTGCGCCTTCATCGCCGCCACGATCGGCCCCTGGCTGTAGGCAAAGGCAAAGTTTGGTCCGGTGGAAAGGATGCCGGCAATCACCACCATGATCAGTCCGCCCAGGAATCCACCCGAGGTTTTTTGCAGTTGCTTCAGGACCTTGTCCCGCCCAAACCCGGCGAACGAAGCCAGGACAACCGCGCCAAGCATGACAGCGACTCCAAACAAGACCCAGTACCCCGCCGGCGAATTCAAGTCAGGCGACCTGGCGAACAATCCTGAGGCCTTGAATATCATGGGCACCATCACCCCCAACGATAGCCCCAAACCGCCCAGAATCCCGCCGGTCAGCGCCACCCCAATCCGAACGAAGCATAGGAAACAGAGCACATTGGCCACACCCCAGCCGCAGGCAAAGATGTTCGACCTTATCAACGCCCAGCGGGGCACTGTCGCATAAGCCGCCGCCGGGTCGGGATAGTAAACCAGCACCACCGCCCAGGGCACAACCACCAGCCCAATAAGCATGCCAATAAATAGCCAGTGCTCGACCTGGAGTTTCCTGATCGCTTTCAATGTCCAAGCCCCGCTGCCCATGGACAACCCGGCCAGCGCGACTACCAGAACGCCCAATACGGTTGATGCATTCATACAGCCTTTCTATCGGTTTATTCAGGGAATCTTATGGCCTCGCATCCTATCAAGGATTCCTCGGAACGTCCATCCTGATTTTTCCCAATTAGGGTCGCATCTCCACATCACACATTCATGCCCCCTGCCATGCCCCATAACCGCCCTGATGTGGAATGTGGAGATGTGACCCTGTGTGCGTTCAGGGTTGCGGGCTTGACGCGGGTATGATTTCTTTGACGCTGTTGTGACAACACGGAAGTTCAAGCGACTGCGCTCGGCAGCGGCCAAGGTCTTGGCTGGATTGCTGGTGTTGTTGTTGCTTGTGCTTGGGTTGCTGGCGTCGGACGGCGCCGCTCATCGGGCCATACATCGCCACAATGGCAACGGCCCGTGCGCGATTTGCCTGATTGCGAAGGGGCATCTCGAGTC
>JAMCZD010000227.1 GCA_023473405.1 Candidatus Omnitrophota bacterium | reverse complement strand
GTGGACTGGAACCTGGTCCCAAACCAATGGCCAGGCATTGAATGTCGTTCGGTTCGAGCCCGGCTTCCTTCAACGCGCGATCGACCAGCCTCAAGGCATGCACGGCCCCGGGCCCGGTTTCACTGGTGGCACTTCGAGTCATCGGGGCCGGACCGGATTGTTCCTCGACGATCGCCACGCTTCGCCGCGACGACGAGAACTCAATCGCCAAAATCTTCATAGGTGATCCGACGTTCTGTGGGGCTGATCCCGCCGATCCGGACCCAGCGCAAGAATCGATGCGCACCCGCAGACCCGCGTTGACGTCCGGGCAGCTCGGAGTTTGGGATGAACCAGCGTTCGATCCATTCAACAACCGTTACGCCGGCGGGATGAAACAAGTCCTCCTCCAGACCGGCGGCGAGCATCTGGGCCGGGGTTTCGAGCCGGTAAAGATCGAGATGAAAGAGTGGCAATCGTCCGCCTTGGTATTCATTGACCAAGGCAAAACTGGGCGAATAAACACCGCTCGTCACGCCCAATCCACGAGCCAAACCTTTGACCAATTGGGTCTTCCCGGCACCCAACTCGCCGCTCAGGCCAATGAGCCAGCCGGCTCGCGCCTCGCGTCCCCAAGCCGCTCCGATCTCCATGGTCTCATCTGCGGAATGGGAAATGATGGCCGGCACTTCCTTTCGTGGCGTGGCAGGAATCGCAATTTGCGGCTCACGTTGGGGCGGCAGGTTCATGATCGAATCAAGCGAAATGAACGTAACCCTGTTCGGTCACTTCCCTTACCTGGTCGCGGTCCCGCAGTTTCAATCCTGGTTCGGCGGTTATTTTGCCGATGCAGGTGAGCGGGAGGCTGGGGAATTGCGGGTGCCAGGCATCGAGCAATCGGACGGTGTCCGCGCCGGCCAGGGTAAATAGCAGCTCGAAATCTTCGCCGTCGGTGAGGGCGGCATTCAACGGCGCGTGCGCGGACAGGGGTCCATGTGCGGTCTGAGATGCGGCTGGACTGATGGGGATATCCCGGGCGAGCAGTTCGGCCCCAACGCCACTGGCGTTCAGGATATGGCGCAAATCGCTGGCCAATCCATCGCTTACATCGAGCATGGCGTGAATGGCGAAATGATCGGCCAGCCAACGGGCCTCGTTGACGCGGGGTGCAAATTCCAAGTGCTTGCCGGCCCAGGAACCGCCCAGGGTGCCGCTGACAAGAATGGCGTCCCCGGCCCGCGCGCCGGATCGGAGCACGCACTTGGACTTGTCCACCGTGCCGATCATGGAAATGGAGATGAAAGTGCGGTCGGGGCTTGTGGTCGTTTCGCCGCCAACGATAGCGACGTTATAGCGTTGGGCCAGGGATTTCATGCCCGCGTATATGGCGGCTACCCAGCACGGATCGAAATGAGGCGGCAAACCGAGGGTGACCAGGGCGGCTACCGGGCTGCCCGCCATGGCCGCGATATCGCTCAGGCACCGGCCCATGGCCTTGTGGCCGATCTGCTCGGGGCGGGCGCCGGCGTCAAAATGGACCTCCGCGACCACCGCATCGGTCTTGAACAGCAACCATTGCCCGGGCAATCCGAGGTCCAGGACGGCGCAATCATCGCCCGCACCGGTAACGACGGTGTTGTTCATGGGCAGGGATTGGGTTAACAAAGCTATCAGCTCAATTTCGTTCATAAAACTAACGCCCCATGGGCGCAATCATCCCCTCGAAAATAAGTAAGAACAAATTGGTCAGGTTGAACAGGCTATGGGCCACGATCGGAGCCAGCAGGTTATTCGTCGTCTCGTACAGCAGCGTCAGCATGAGGGCAACAAAAACCAGCGGAATGAAGGCCAGCATGCTGAAATGCGATGCGGCGAAAAGGACCGAGGTAAGCCAAAGGGCCACCTGCCGATGCCCCATCTGCTTGAGGGTCGGATATATCAACCCGCGAAACAATACCTCTTCCGCTGCCGGCGCGAGCACGACGGCAACGAGCCCAAAAAACGAGGTCCGCAATGGTGATTCGGTCGTTTCCACAATCTGCACGGCCAATTGCGGTTCCGGAGTCAGGCCGCACCAGCGCATTAATTCGGCTGACCCGCTCCCCAGTACCAGACCGCCGACCAGTATTATGAGAGATGTCGCTGCAGTTAGTCCCAGGGTGCGCCCCAACCTCGCCGCCGTGCCCAGGCCGAAGGCATCCGCCCAACTCAAATGCTGCGCGCGCAGGAAAACGCCGACCAGAACCAGCGTTGCCCCTTGAAAACTGGCGGTGGCAATCGCGAATTGGATCAGTTGCACGTCCGCCGTATTCAAACCGCGGAGAAGCGGTTGCAGCGCGTCGCTCAATATGATGCCGACCATGACGCTGACCACGATGCCCAACATCAACCGCCCTACGGCGTCGGGCCTCCAATTCTTTTCCGAAAGCATTTCTAATAAATATTACATCCCATTCCCAGGTGACGATGGAAAAATCAAGGACCCGCCAGAACGCCAGGACGGCAGGTCCAATACATGAAGCATGAAGGATCGGCAAACCAGCCACTGGATCCCGGGCGCGCGGTGTCGATTTTGTGGTCCGATCGGGACATTATTTCGATACATCGGCACCGGCGGTTCGGGCGCGTTTGCTCGTCGGGAATGGCGGTTGGGGTAATATTGCTCATGCCCGCGAGAGAAAAAGTCAGAAAGCGTCTGTCTCGCGCAAAGGTTTTGCATCAGAATTCTTGTGGATTGAAGGGATGCGCCATAAAATCGGTCAAAACGATAAACGAAACAATATGAATATGACTGGTTCAAAATCCGAAGTCACCCGTCGTCAATTTGTAAAACGCTCTTCGATTGCCGTTGCCGGCGCCCTCGTTGCCCCGCACGTCATCACCACCCATGCCGCCCCGGATGATCCCATCCGGATAGGGCTGATCGGCTGCGGTGGACGCGGCATGGGCGCGGTGGGCAACGCGCTGGGAGCGGGTCCGAACGTCAAATTGGTGGCCCTTGCCGATCTGTTCCCGGAGAAACTGCAAAAGGCGCGCGAACAATTCGAGAAGGAAGGTGCCGAAGGCAACGCCGGATGGGCGCCTGGCACGGTGAGCAAGGAAGCGAAACCGACCAGCATCAAACTGGCTGATGATCATTGTTTTTCGGGTTTTGACGCCTACAAGAAATTGCTCGAAATCCCGGAAATCAATTACGTGATCATGGCCACCCCCCCGCATTTCCGGCCCATCCACCTGCGGGCCACGATTGAAGCGGGGAAGAATGCATTTATTGAAAAACCGGTGGCGGTGGACCCGACGGGCGTGCGCTCGATCATGGAATCGGGCGAACTGGCCAAGAAGAAGAACCTGGGGATTGTGGCCGGCACTCAACGGCGGCATCAGCAGAACTACCAGGAAGCCATCAAACGCATCCAGGACGGCGCGGTGGGCAAGATCATTGCCGCCCGCGCTTATTGGAATCAAGGCACGCATCAGCAGTACGAAAAACGCCAGCCACAGTGGTCGGACATGGAATGGCAGTTGCGCAATTGGATTTACTTCACCTGGCTTTCCGGCGACATCATCGTCGAGCAGCACCTCCACAACATCGACGTTATTAACTGGATAATGGGCACACACCCGATCAAGGCCTATGGCATGGGCGGCCGAACGGTGCGCACCTCGCCTGAATTCGGCTACATTTACGATCAGTTCTGCGTCGAGTTCCAGTACCCCAACGAGGTCCGCCTGACCAGCATGTGCCGGCAGATCGACAATTGCTCGAATCAAATCGGCGAGGCCGTGGCCGGGAGCGAAGGCAACAGCAACTGCCAAACCATCATTACCGGCTCCAATCCCTGGCGGTTTTCCGGACGGTTCCGCAATCCTTACGAGCAGGAACACGCGGATTTGATCGCCAGCATCCGCGCCGGTCAGCCATTGAATGAGGCCCAGCGGGCCGCCGAGAGCACCCTGACCGCCATCATGGGCCGGGAATCCGCCTACAGCGGCCAAATCATCGATTGGGACTCGGCCTTGGAATCCAAGCTGGACCTCTCGCCCGCCAAGTACGAGTTCGGACCGTTGCCCGTGCCGCCGGTTGCATTGCCGGGCATTTACGACTTCGAATAAGCGGGGAAACCGAACCGAAGCGCTTGAGAGCGCGGGGGGCTTGGTATTGACAGGGCCAATGCCCTCCGCGCTCCCTCCACGGCAGACTAGAGTCTTGCCTGGTTATCCTTCAGAACTCAGAGCCCTGGTTCGCGGTGCAGCCGCCGGTGTGAGCCGGCTCTGATCAGGGATGCAACAAGGGTTGTTCGCGCCAAATGTCCTGTTGGCTGTCGACGGGCCAGGTAGCGCGATCGGCATCAGCTTGCAGTCCGATCTGTTCAACTGGAATCGGTTTAAAGCCCAGTTTCAAGGCTGGAGAGTCTGGCGACAATCGATAATCATCGTGGGCTGCGTCCACAAACACGGGGTCGCCTATCATCGAGTGAGCTTCGAAACCTTGTTCGCGCCACCAGGCGAATCGGTCGGTTACCGGGGGATTCACCCATTCGCCGGTAACCAAGTCGCGTGACATGCCCCGGAAACAGTATAGATACTCGATCGTTTTGCCATGGATCGGGTAAAGCAAATTATAATCCGAGAGAGTGGCTGCTGCCGCCACAAACGACCATCCACAGAAGAAGACGGGGATGGCGTCGCCGCGCGCGGCGCGAGCCTTGGCCTGCTGGGTCCAGCCGTATAGCCAGAGCATGTGGGGATCGGCATTGGCGTAATAAACGATATTTCTCAGGATTCGATTGTTACAAGGGGTGCGGTCCGGTCGGAGATGATTGATATCTCCGGAAATGCCGGCGCCCAGGATATTGTTCTCGACCAAGTTGTTGGCACCGCCGTGGATGACTACGCCACCGCCCCGGTTGCGGACGAGGATATTGCCGAAAATGGTGGTATCGCTGACCATGTCATCGAGCCAGATACCGAAACCTTGATTGGGTCCCCACTGGCCAACGCTATCGCCAAAGGACATCATTCCATAACCGACGGCGTCGGTGATTTTATTGTAGCGAATGATGGTGCCGGTGATGATTTCCGGGTGGTCCTTGGCGTAGGCGTATATTCCTCCGGGCACATTCGATTCCAAGCCGAAATGATGAATCTCATTGTATTCGATGACATTGTCATGCCCGGTAAAGTCGATGCCGCGGTTGGGAACGTCATGGACCAGGTTATGCGAGATGAAGTTGCTGCAGCCGGCAACAGTAATGGCGGGGCTCAGCTTGAGTGAAACTCCGATATCGTGAATCGCATTGTTCGACACCTGGTTTCGGTCACCGTTGATGGCTATTCCACCGCTTCCGGTATCGTAAATGTCATTGCCAGCCAGGCGGTTGTCGTTGGCCGAGTTGACCAACACCGCCTCCCGCGGATAGCCGACGTTGCGGATGATGCATTTGGTTAAGGCGCAATGGTCCGCCGCCGCCAACCTAACGGCCGGCCCGCGGCAGTCTTCAAGTATGAAACCGCGAACCTCGAGGTGGCTTGCATTTTTGCCCTGGGCTGTATCACCGTGGATATCGATCAGGGTTTCGACGACGGGCACAATGACCTTGTTTTGTGGGAATTGGTTGTCGGGCGGCCAGAAATAGAGAGTCCCGGATTCAGGGTTGAGACACCATTCACCCGGCGTATCCAACTCTTCAAGAACGTTAAAGACGTAGAAGCGGGTATCCCAAATCAACTCATAACTGGCATCGTTGTTCAAGGTAATGAGGTGTTGTTTCGGATCAACTCCCGCTACCTGGATTATATTGTTGTCCCAGTTGTGGTAGGGGAATACGTTCACTTCCGCCTGCTCCGGGTGCGCCCACTTTTCGGGCGCGAGCTTAGACGGCGGGTACTTCAGCAGACGCTTGCTGCCGCGCTGCCCGCCGTCGGCCACGTATAGGAATCCTCCCGTCCGCGGATGTTCCGGATCGAAATTAGGCACACGGGCGGCGGGTTGACGTCGGCCGTTATAGTAAAGGTCTTTAAAAACGAGCCCTTTCAGGTCCAGCTTCCCGAGGTCGCACTGCCAAATCCTGCCGCGATACGGTTTCCAACCGGTCAGCGCACGTCCGCCACTGAGGACAACCGTCTCATTTCCGCAGGCGGAATAGACGATCGGCGCTCCTTCCTTGCCGGAATCCTCGGGTCCGAGAACCAGGGGGTGGTCCAAATAATAGGTTCCGGCGCGAGCGAAAACGGTAAACGAACCAGTCTCAGCTTTTTTGACGGCGCGAATGGCATCGCGGGCGCGGGCAAGGGTGGCAAAAGGCTGGTCACGCGTACCGGGATAAGTATCTCTGCCCGTTGGGGCGACGTAGAATTCGCCTGCCGAGGTCGAGCCAGCCGCGAGCATGGCCATCAATCCTGCCAGGAAGATCGAGTATCGCTTCATAGCACCAGATCTTCACGTGATCGCGCATTGGCGTCAATGGCTTTAGGAGCGCATTGACATCGCCTCGTGGTTGCCTAAACCTACCGGCATGAACTCTATGGAAACCCTGTGCTGGTCCCGGCGAACGCCAGCCGGAGGCAATTGGTCTATTTTTCCTTTAAAACCCGCATTACACCTGTTGATCCCCGGCTTGGGAGGGTTGCTCCTGGTGACCTTATTAACTGTCAAGGTGCCGGGCGCGGAATCGGGCGCCGATGCGGGACTCAAAGAAGAAAAGTCCAACGTCACGGTTTCGATGGACAACGGCAACCTGGTGCTGGCGCCTTACGTTTGGAAACGTTTCGGTGCGGGTCCGGACGCTCGAGTCGAGGCTACCATGCCGGGTGCATACTTCAAGATGATGTTCACAGGGAGCGCAACCATTGGTTTAATGATCGATGGAACGGCCAACAACGGTTGCCCGCGAACGTCCATGCCGGTCATCGAGTATTCGCTGGATGAAGGCTCCTTTAAACATGTCCAACTCTCTCAGACCGGCTCGGTCTATTCGTTGCCATTGGCCGGTGGGTTGGCCAGTGCCGATCGACATCGGTTGGTGGTCTATTTTCGAGCGGCGGACTTGGCGCAGAACCGGTGGCGATCGTCGATTTGTCATTTGCGTCTTGCGGGGATCGAGCTTGGCTCCGGGGGCGAGTTGTTGCCGTGTCCGGCGCTACCCAAGAGGGCCATCGGATTTGGCGATTCAATCACCGAAGGGGTTGGAGTGGACGGATTATTTACCTCCTGGCAATTGCTCGACGTGAACAATGCCCGTGCCACATGGTTCCCCATCGTTTGTTCGGCCTTGAATTGCGAGTATGGCCAACTCGGCAGCGGAGGGCAGGGGATGGTGCGAACACTCGAGATGCCGCCGCTGACGGATACCTGGGACCGCTACGATGCGACGACGTCCCGGTTGACTGACGGGCGGTTGCTCCCGGAGCCGGATTACGTCTTCTGCTGCATGGGGACCAACGATGCCCAAAACGATATCACTATGGCCTACATTCGATGGCTCGCCGCGATGCGCAAGGCATGTCCGCAGTCCTGGTTTTTTTGCGTGGTACCGCCCTTGGGTTGGCACGGCGACGAAATTGCCGCCGCGGTGGCGGCGCGCCGTCGTGCCGGCGATCCCAGAGTCTGCCTCATCAAAACCGCGCCGCTGCAAGATGGGTTCCGTGTCGGGAAAGGTCCGACGGCGCTGGCTTACGATGGGGTGCATCCATCGGTGTATGGCAATGCGCTGCTGGGCGCCTTGATCGCCGTCGAGTCACAGAAAACCATAGCCCGGGGAGAATAGGCCTTGCCTGGCAACGCGTCCGAAGAATGATCATTGCCGCCCAACCTGAACTCGCTGATGTCAAAACCCGCTACAACGTCCCCTACATCTGGACCATCTCGCTGGTAGCCGCCTTAGGCGGATTGCTATTCGGGTATGACTGGGTGGTTATTGGCGGGGCCAAACCGTTTTTCGAGAGGTTCTTTCAGCTTACCGATGCCGCTCAGAAAGGCTGGGCCAACAGTTGCGCCCTCATCGGTTGCCTGTTTGGCGCGCTGATGGCCGGCGGCTTGAGCGACCGGTTCGGGCGCAAACGTCTCCTGGTTCTCGCCGCCTTGCTGTTTGCGGTAACGTCATTGGGAAACGGATTGGCATCGAGCTTCGCCATTTTTGTGTTCTGGCGGATGCTGGGCGGTGTGGCCATTGGGTTGGCATCGAACCTGTCCCCGATGTATATCGCGGAGATAGCGCCGGCGGAGCTGCGGGGTCGGTTGGTGGCGATCAACCAATTGACCATCGTTTTGGGCATACTGGCGGCGCAGTTTATCAATTATTGTATAGCGGATCAGATGCCGGCGCGCGCGACCGAGGAGTTTATTCGCAGCTCATGGAATTGCCGGCTGGGTTGGCGCTGGATGTTTGGAGTGACGGCGATTCCGTCAATGTTTTTCTTTATCGGAATGTTCCTGGTTCCCGAAAGCCCGCGTTGGCTGGTGAAGAGCGGCAGGTCAAACCAGGCGCGGGGCATCCTGGCACGGATCGGCGGCGATTCCTACGCCGGGCAGGCCATCGCCAGGATCGAGGCGACGCTGGTGAATGAGATTCAGAAGGTCCACTTCCGTGATTTGCTCGAGCCGAAAATGAAGAAGGTCTTGTTTCTCGGTATCGCCTTGGCGGTTTTCCAGCAATGGTGCGGCATCAACGTGATCTTCAACTACGCCGAGGAAATCTTTTCCGCCGCCGGGTATGACATTTCGGAGACGCTCAAGAACATTGCGTGGACCGGTTCGGTGAACCTGGTATTTACCTTTGTGGCGTTGGGGTATGTGGACAGGAAAGGGCGGCGTCCGTTGATGCTGTTGGGCGCCGGTGGCCTGGCGTTGATCTACTGCGTTATGGGTTGGTGTTACCACTCGGGGATCAAGGGCTGGCCGATGTTGTTCCTGGTTTTGGCTGCGATTGGATGCTACGCCATGTCGCTGGCGCCGGTCACCTGGGTGGTCATTTCCGAGATTTTCCCCAACCGGATTCGAGGTGCCGCCATGTCCATTGCGGTTATGGCCCTATGGTTTGCCTGCTTTGTCTTGACTTACACCTTCCCGATTTTGAACAAGGGGATGGGAACTCCGGAAACGGGGTTAGGCAAATCCATCGTCGAGGTGGCGCCTTTTCTGAGGAATGGCCTTGGTCCCGCCAGGATCTTCTGGTTGTATGCCGCCATTTGCGTTGCCGGTTTCCTCTTGATCCTCGTTCGTCTGCCGGAAACCAAAGGCAAAACTCTCGAGGAGATCGAGAAGGAATTGGTGGATTAAGACCGGCTTACGGCGAATAAGGCACGGTGCCCGAGGCATCGACGTGGTAATTCCATTGGCGGATATAATAATCGGCGTGCCGGAACTCGTCGTGCGACTCCACGAGTTTGCGCCGCAGGAGCGCCTCCAGCTCAGCTTGCAGCTCGATCCGATCGGCATGTCCCACAAGGTTGTTCAACTGCCAGGGGTCTTCCTGGTTGTCGAAGAGCAGCCATGGACCGTTCAGGTCCCGGACGTATGTATACCGGAGTGTCCGAATACCACGATACTCGCGTCCGCCGATCTTCCGCGTCCATTCCCCGAATGGACCGACGCAACTGATCAGCGCCGCGCCGTCGGAGGGGTTCGGTCCGCCGCGGATGTAGGCACTGAAGTCCAAGCCTTCGACCGGCTTGGGGATGGTCAAGCCGCACAGACCCAGAATGGTGGGCATCAGGTCTTCGGAGTTTACCAGGGCGTCGAATTTGCGCGGTCCGGTTCCCAGCCCGTCCGGCCACCTCAAAAGCAAGGGCACGCGAATTGATTCGTCGTAAGGTTGCTGCTTCTTGCGCTGGCCGTGGGCGCCGAGCAATGCTCCGTGGTCCGAGGTGAAGACCAGGAGAGTGTTCCGCTCGAGACCCGTTTCCCTGAGCGTGGCTCGCAAATCGCCCATGCACGCATCCAGCGCGGTGCAATGCGCATAATAACCCGCCAAATCTTTGCGGGCCCACGATTCCGCCGCTTGGGGAACGTTCGGACGAAGCTGGAGTTTGTCGGCAACATACATTGCGCGATACTCTTGCGGCGCGGTTTGATACGGGTCATGGGGCGGTCCCCAGGCCAGGAACAGGAAGAAAGGCATGGAACGCCCCGCATGATCGCGCAGATAGCGTTGGGCATCGCGAGTTTGAGCGATGGCGTCGTAGCCTTCCCAGCGCAATTTTTCCGGTCCGTCGGCGTAGTAGAATGAGGCGTTGTAATCGTGGGTGCATTCCATAGCTTTCCAATAATCGAAGCCCTGGCGGCGCTCACGAGGAATAAAGCGCGAACGCCCATCGCCATCGAGGTGCCACTTGCCAATATATGCCGTATCGTAGCCAGCTTTCCGCAACACCTCCGCCAGCGTGACCGCATTGGTGGAGAGCGGCACATCGTTCAGGAAAACGCCGTGCGTCAATGGACGCTGCCCGGTCAACAGCGAAGCCCGGCTCGGGCAACACACCGGCAGGCCCGCCACCGCGTTGATGAAGTGAATCGCTTCGCGCTCGAAACGATCGATGTGCGGCGTCCGCACGTCCGTATTCCCCGCGTAACCAAAGGCCTCAGCCCGCCATTGGTCGGCCAGGACAAACACGACATTGGGGCGATTGGGCGTCGCCGGACCGGCGATGGCATTTTGGGCGCAAACAGCCCCGATAATGCCGAGCCACAAATAAAGACGACACCACCGGCAGGTCCTTGATTTCACGCCGCCAGTTTAAACAACGCGTTCCCGTCGAACAACGGAAATTTTAGCGCCCGCAGCGGCGAGGGAAAACAGTTGAAGAATTACCGAAAAAGGAAGGCGATTGCACCTGGTTGACGCTAAGCTCCCGGTGGTGTTTCGGTTGAGAAACGCCCGGGCAGGGTCATTGTCTAACCGGTGAGCGCCCGCGGCCGGCTGCGGCTGCGGCCAAGCGATACAATGCTTCGCGCTTGGGATTACCGGCAAAGAGCGGATAGCCTCCGGTTGAGAAGCGGATCGACGCTATGCTGATACTTAAAAACTATATCGACGGGCAATGGATAGATTCCATTTCAGGTAAGCGAACCCAAAAGTTCAATCCCGCTAACCGGGAAGAAGCGCTCTGCGAGGCGCAAGCCTCGGTGGCCCAGGATGTCGAACGCGCGATGAGTGCCGCGTCACAGGCCTTTCCGGCCTGGGCCCGAACACCCGTGCCCCAACGCGCCGCTTTGCTGCAGCAATTGCTGGAGAAAATGAAGGCCAACGAGACGGAGTTCGTCCGCACGGTCACACTCGAGAACGGCAAGATTCTGCGCGAGTCGAGGGCGGAGTTTCAAAGCGCCATAAAGGAAGCCGACTATCAAATTGGACAGGGGCGGCGATTGGGAGGGGCGCACGTGCCTTCCGAACAACCCGGTTTACTGGCCTACATGACTCGGCAACCGTTGGGCGTGGTGAGCCTGATCACCCCGTGGAATTTCCCGCTGAATGTGGCCTGCCGGAAGATGTTTCCGGCCCTTATTGCCGGCAATACCTGCGTTTTGAAACCATCCGATGTTACGCCGATGACTTCAGCCCTGCTGTTCAAGCTGTTGAATGAAGCCGGCTTTCCGCGCGGCGTGGCCAATTTTGTTACCGGGCGCGGCTCGGTCATTGGGGACACTTTGGTGAACCACCCGTCCGTAAGAGCGATCTCCTTTACGGGATCAACCGAAGTCGGATTATCCATAGCCGGCAAGGTTGCCGGGCGCTCGACCAAAATACAGTTGGAAATGGGGGGCAAGAACCCACTGGTGGTGCTGGCGGACGCGAATTTGGAGCGGGCCGTTGACGCCGCCATGATTGGGGCCTTCAGTTGCAGCGGCCAATGGTGCACCTCGACCAGCCGGGTCATCGTTGAAGCCCCAGTCTATGAAACCGTGGTCGAGATGTTGACTCAAAAGGCCAAGGCGATCGCCGTTGGCAACGGCTTGGATGAGGCCGCCCGCATGGGACCGGTAGCCGGGCCCGACCAGTATGAAAGCATCCTCAAATACATCGAGATCGGCAAACGCGAGGGCGCGCGCCTTTGCGCCGGCGGTCATGCCTTGCGCGAGGGCCATTTCGCACGCGGCTACTTCATCGCCCCAACCATTTTCGCCGATGTCACCTCCGCCATGCGGATCGCCCGGGAAGAGATTTTTGGGCCCGTCTTATGCGTCATGAAGGCGAACGATTTCGAGGATTCGGTCTGCATCGCCAACGAGACCATCTTCGGATTGGCTTCGTCTGTTTTCACCCAAGACCTTGCCAAGGCACAGCGTTTCATCGAGGAAAGCCAGGTTGGATTGTGTCATGTAAATATGCCGACAGCCTTTAAAGAACCGCAGCTCGAATTCGGCGGAATCAAGGAATCGGGCAGGGGATTGCCCGAGGCAGGAACCACGGGCGCCGAGTTTTTCACCTCGCACAAGGCGGTCTATTTGCGGCCATTGTCCTAGCCCGGATTCTGACCGGCACCCATGAGCGCGCCGTTCGAGGAACCAACGAATCCTGAACCGGCACCCCAGGCTGGATAACCCCATTTCGCAATGCAATTCGATAAACTTGAACTTAACCCCGTCGAGAATCCGGGCGTGCTCGATACCGCCACATGGAACCCCGCCGGCGCATGGCAGAACCTGGAAAACCTGAAGTATGATTGGCTTGGACTGCGGCGGGCGGCGACCGCGGGGAACACTTTGCCGGCATCCCCTCAATGCCGGCCTTACCCCGGCTCGCTCGCCTCGCGGGACCAGGACGTCTTTTTGCTGGTTGGCCTGGCCGACGGCCAACAGGTCTTTATCGAGCTCGGCAACGGCGGAGGCGATAAGGCCTTGGGCCAACCCTTGGGCCGGAAACGGCTCGGCGACGGAACAGCCCTTCTCGCCTATCCCACCGACGCATCGGTTATCGACAAGTATTGCCGCCTGATTCATCCCGATAAAGGACCGCGCGCCTTGGGCGACACTCCTCGGCTGGGGATTGGCACACGCATGACGGTAGCCGTCTGGCCTGGCATTTTTGACGCAATGAACCGGCGGAACATGGCCGCCAATACCATTCAAAATTCGGTGCGCGAGTTGAATTTGCTGGACAACTTGCGGGCCTGCTTGCCGCCGGAGAAGAATTACGCCTGCGGTTTTGGGACGATTGAAACCGGCTACACCGGCAGCACCTATGAAGGCCTGTGGGTCGCCGGTGTCCTGGCTGCCCTCCAGCACGGTGGGCCTTTGCGCTACGGGGCCGATGCCGATCATATTCAGGTCAAGCGCGATCCGAACGGCATTGCCCGGGCCAAAAAACTGATTACCGCCGCCCGCTATTATTCCTTTTACACCATCGACATGGCCGATATCCTGAATTACCAGGCCCTCCGCGAAGACTCGCGGGCTCGAGCCGAGGCCTTCTTCGGCGAACAAATGGTCGACGCCCAGGAACGACAGGCCGTGCTCGAGTGCCATCGGGTTCCCTTCCGCGTGGCGGGGCGCAGTTACCACTTGGAGACGGCGGCCATCGGGCGGTTCGTCGGCAAATACTGGGAGGCCCTCGACGTGCTGGCCGAGTTGGTCGATCATATCCAAAAGCTCAAACAAGGAACCAAGTTCGACCTCGAGCTGACCATCGATGAACACCCGCCCGAGATTCCCGCTTTCGATTGCCTGACCACAGATGAAGAACTCCTTTTTGTGCTGCGGGAAATTCAGCGGCGCGGTCTGCCCGTTACCCATGTGGCGCCCAATTATGGGGCCGAGAAAGGATTCGATTACCGATGCCCCGATGGCCTGGAAGGATTGGAATATCGCGCCCGGTCCCAGTTCAATATTGCCCGCGAATTCGGCGCCATGCTCGATTTTCATTCGGCCGACGACTTGACCTCGGCGCCCCGGCGGGTCATCCAGCGCGCCACCGAGGGACGGCATCATTTCAAAATCTCGCCGATGCTGCAGCTCCTATTTGCCGAAGTCCTCCAGGAGTTTCATCCGGACTTGTTCCAACGCTGGTGGGACGACGCCATGGCCTACGCCCGGCGGGAGGCGGCCCTCGGATCTTCGTTTGCCGCCGAGTGCCTGCGCGCTTACCAGCAAAGCCCGGACCAGCGCCCCTCGCGCCACCATGCCGTGTTTCATCATTATAGCTTCGCCTTTCCCGGTCGCCGCGACGACCACGGACAATTCCTCTATCGCCAGGAGTTTTACCGGCTCAGCCCGGCCTTTTACCGGGCTTACGAGGACCGGATTTGCACCTATCTTTGTGGATTAGCAGACGAATTATTCTAAGAAAATATGCAGCTTCTCATTGACAGCTCCGATCCGCGCGAGATTGCGCAAGCGCATGCCTGGGGCATCATCGATGGCGTAACCACCAATCCCACCCTGATCGCCAAAGCCGGCCCCGACAGGCTGGCGACTCTGAAGAATGTCCTCGATGCCTCCCCCGGCGTTGTCTTCTGCCAGGTCATCGGTTGGAAAGAACTCGACCCGCTCAAGACACAGGCCCGATGGCTCCACCGGTTTTCCGAACGCATCGTCGCCAAGCTCCCAATGAGCGTCTCCGGCATTATGGCGGTGCGCCAACTGAAACAGGAAGTGCCCGATATCCGCCTGGCCGTAACTACCGTAAGCTCAGTGGCGCAGGCATATCTGTGCGGCAAGGCCGGCGCCGATGTGGTTGCCCTGTTCAATGGCCCCTTCGATCTCGAGTCGGACCAACCGGTCGACTTGGTAACACCAGTCCGCCGGATTTACGACCGTTACGGTTTCAAAACTAAAATCCTCTCCGCCGGACGATTCCCCCGCGCCTTTGGCGAATACGCCGTCGCCGGCACCGATTATTGCACCCTGCGCTTCGAGTACCTGAAGCTGCTCTTTGAGCACGCCTATACCGACAAACGCATGAACAATTTTTCGAAAGACTGGCGGACCGCCTTCGGCGACCAAACCTGGCCACAATCATGAACGTCCTGGACTTGTTTCGACTTACCGGACAGGTGGCCATCGTCACCGGCGGCGCTCAAAACCTGGGACGACAGCACGCCCTCGCCCTGGCCGAGGCCGGCGCCGATGTGGCCATCTGCGACCTGTTGCCCGAGGCTGGCAAACAAACCTGCCGGGAAATTGAGGCGCTGGGCCGGCACGCCTTCTTCGGCCAGGTGGATGTGACCCAAACGGACCAGATCGACGCCTTCCTCGAGGCCGCGATCAAGCAACTGGGCCCGATCGATATCCTGGTGAACAACGCCGCCATGCCCTCCGAAGGCTGCGCCCTGGAAACGGTGGACGACAACTTGTGGCGAAAGATTATCGACACCAATCTGTCCAGTATATTTTACTTCAGCAAACGCGTCGCCCGGCACATGATCGCCACCAAACGCCCCGGGCGTATCATCAACATCGCCTCGGTGAACGCCGTCATCATCAGCAATATCCTGCCGCGCCACAACATTGCCTATTGCACCGCCAAGGCCGGCGTGGCTCATTTGACCCGGGGGATGGCTGCGGAATGGGCCCCTTATCGTATCCGTGTGAACGCGGTTGCGCCCGGCTACATTCATACCGCCCAAACGGCTGCCAGCGCCAAATACCCCGAGATCGTCGAGCGGATCACCAGCAACACACCCATGAAACGCTATGGGCGGATAGACGAACTCAAAGGGGCCATCGTCTTCCTCGCCTCCGAAGCCTCCTCCTACGCCACCGGTTCCATGGTTACCGTCGATGGCGGGCATACCATCTGGTAGAAATTTGCCATACAAACCAGGTTTTATGAAATCGGTCCACTCCATTTTGCCGGTTCGTGCGGCTTCCGCCATTGGCATGCGGACTACCTGCATCCGTGTGCGTCGCAGCATAGGGGCGTGCCTGGCTGGTTTGGTTTTCGGCTTGGTTCTGGCTGGGTTTGCGCAGGCAGTCCAAGAACGGGTAAGCGAGGAGACACTTGTCTATGTCGGCACTTATACCGGGGCAAAGAGCGAGGGGATTTATGTCTGTCATTTCGACGAAAAATCAGGCTCCCTGGCCGCCCCCATTCTTGCTGCCGAGACGGCAAATCCAACATTCCTCGCGGTTCATCCCAACCGGTCGTTTCTCTATGCGGCCAATGAAATCGGCGATTTCGAAGGGAAAAAGAGCGGGGCCGTGAGCGCTTACGCCATTGATCCTGAAACCGGCAGACTGGCACTATTAAGCCAGCAGCCCTCGGGAGGCGCCGGTCCGTGTCATTTGATCGTGGATAAAGCGGGCAAAAACGTGCTGGTGGCCAATTACGGCGGGGGCAGTGTTGCGGTCTTGCCGATTCAAACGGACGGGCGTCTGGGCGCGGCTGCCACCTTTATCCAGCACCACGGTTCGAGTGTGAATCCCCAGCGACAGGAAGGACCGCACGCGCATTGCGTCACGCTCGATCAGGCGAATCGGTTCGCCTATGTGTGCGATTTGGGATTGGACAAGGTTATGGTTTACCGGTTTGATCCGGCTCAGGGAACACTCGTGCCCAACCAGACACCCTGGGCGCGAATCCAGCCCGGTTCGGGACCGCGCCACCTGGCCTTTGATCCTCGAGGCCGTCGCGCCTACGTGATTAATGAAATGAAGTCCACCATCACCGTATTCGAGTGCCGAGCGAGAAAGGGTGAGTTAAGAGAGTTGCAGACGATTTCCACCCTGCCGCCCGATTTCACAGGCAACAGCACCACGGCTGAGATCGAAATTCATCCCTCGGGCAAATTCCTTTATGGTTCCAATCGCGGCCATGACAGCCTGGCCATTTTTGGCATTGATACCCGGACCGGCAAGCTCACGGCGCTGGGGTATCAATCTACCAAAGGCAGGACGCCCCGCAATTTCAGTTTCGATCCGACCGGGCACTTCCTGTTGGCCGCCAACCAGGACTCGAACAATATCGTGGTCTTTCGCGTGAATTCATCCACCGGACAGTTGGAGCCGACCGGGCAGGAGATCGAGGTCGGCGCGCCCGTTTGCATCAAGTGTGTCCGGGTGGCAAGCCGGCGCTGACTTCCGATTGGCGCAGGGCAGGTTTCCAAGCCTTCCTCCACCGATTGTTTCGCGAAAAACCGCCGGTTTACACCTTCGTTTGTCGGGTGAAGCTTTCCGCCAGGGCAACGGCTTTGAGCATTGCCTTGGCCTTGTTGACGGTCTCTTGGAATTCAACGGCTGGGACCGAGTCGTACACCCATCCGCCGCCGGATTGCACAAAGGCACGGCCGTCCTTGATGAGCGCCGTCCGAATGGTGATGCAGCAATCCAGGTTCCCGTTGAAGGAGAAATAACCCACGCATCCGCCGTAAGGCCCGCGCCGGGTTTGTTCGAGCTCGGAGATGATTTGCATGGCCCGGATTTTGGGGGCGCCGGAGAGTGTGCCGGCGGGGAAGGTGGACCTCATTAAATCATAAGGAGACTTGTCGGAAGACAGCCGGCCCTGGACTTGTGAGACGATGTGCATGACGTGGCTGTAGCGCTCGATCACCATCAGGTCCTTGACCTGCACCGAACCGAACTCGCAAACCCGTCCCAGGTCGTTGCGCGCCAGGTCAACCAGCATCACGTGCTCGGCCCGTTCTTTGGGATCGGCAAGAAGCTCGCGTTCGTTAGCCCGGTCTTCTTCCTCGGTCTTGCCTCGAGGGCGGGTTCCGGCAATGGGGCGGATTTCAACCTGCCGGTCTTCGCAGCGCACGTGGATTTCAGGGGAAGCTCCCACCAGCGAAAATCCTTCGAGCTCGAGCAGGAACATGTAGGGCGAAGGATTGATGGTGCGTGCGGCCCGGTAAACATCGAGGGGTGAGGCATGAATAGGCGTGGAAAAACGTTGCGATCCGACTACTTGAATAATATCGCCCGCCGTGATGTATTCCTTGGCGCGCACCACGTTGGCCAGGAATTTATCGCGCGGCACGTTCGACTCGAAAGGAACCGCCGGCACTTCGGCCGGTAGCGTGACTGGCTCGTGGTGAATGGGAAGACGCAGGCATCCGAGCAAATTCTCGATTCGGCTCACCGCGTTGGCGTAGGCCCGGGCGGGCTCGATGGTCTCGTCCACCAGCGCATTGGCCAGGAGCGTGATCGTTTGAGCGACCCGGTCGAAGATGAGCAGTTCGTCGGCGATAAGAAAATAAAGGGTGGGTGTGCACAGCTCGTCGTGCGGCGGACGCTTGACCACCGGTTCAATGTCGTGAATGAACTCGTACCCGATGAATCCGACTGCGCCCCCG
Organism: Candidatus Omnitrophota bacterium; assembly: GCA_023473405.1. Lineage (GTDB taxonomy): Bacteria > Verrucomicrobiota > Verrucomicrobiia > Limisphaerales > UBA1319 > JAMCZD01. The sequence continues at coordinate 2,162 of JAMCZD010000227.1, read as the reverse complement.
GTAAAGCGGGGCAAGGTCGGCAGGGACACCGCCCGATAGCGTTGCATGACGCGTTCGACGACTCGGAGACCATCACTCACCTGGCCGGTCCCATCGGCGCCGCTTCGAGGGACAATGGCGAGTTTCTCCACGACTTTTCCATGTTCGATCACTTCGAGCTGCGGCCCGTTTTGGCGCACCACCGCACGCGGATTGGCGCCGACAAACGAATATCGACCAAGGTGTTCCCCACCCTCGACCGACTCGAACAGGAAAGACTCGCCGCGTCCCCGGATTTTCTGGTAGGCGGAAACGGGCGTCTCGAAATCGGCCAGGATGCGGCGGGTGACCGGGATGAGATTTCCGTGGCGCGCCAACTTCACAAATTCGTCGAGGCTGGGATAATACATAGTCGATTACTGTTGGAATTTGCGCCTGATGCGCCGCCTTGCCAGCAAGGTGTAAAAGACCACCGCCACGGCATAAGTGATAATCCCCATGCCGACGGCGAACGACACTTCTTCGGAATCGCTGAACAGCATTAACACTGCGCCAACACTGGCTACCAGTATCCCTTGGCTGAACAGGCAAAACAGGTAAAGCCCAATTGGCGTCTGCCCGACCTGCTCACTCATCCAACCGCGGTAGGCTTCCTCGCCCAGGACACGCATTAGCCACGCGGATTGAAAGTTCCGGGCCGCCACCAGGACGCTCGTGGTGGCAACCACGATTGCCGGCAAAGGGGAGAGGGCGAAGGCGATGCATAGAACCAGGTTAACCGCGGCGCCCCATCCCCAGCCCAGCCGCCTGGCCAGTGGATTGGCCTCCAACGCCAGGTTCGGTGTTGCCACCCACGTGCTTAGGAAATCCATGCCGCGAGAAACCACCAGCACAACCAAAAATACAAAATAGTCGCGACTGCAAAATGCAACCAAATCGTCCATTATTTTTTTCCGTAAATTTGGTCGGGACTGGCCAACTGTTCCTCGGTTATCCGGAAGGCCCGGCCATCCGGTTCAACCGCGCGAAAAAAACATGAACGATAACCCTCGTGGCATGCCGGCCCGGTCTGGTCGACCTCGATCAATAAAGCGTCCCCGTCGCAGTCAAACCGGATCGACTTGACTGTCTGGGTGTGGCCGCTGGTCTCGCCTTTCATCCACAACTTCTGACGGGACCGGCTCCAGAAAACCGTTTTGCCCATAGCCAGGGTCTTTTCCAGGGACTCGAGGTTCATCCAGGCCATCATCAGGACACGGCCCGAGGATTGGTCCTGAACAATGGCTGGGATCAGCCCATCGGCGTTGAATTTTAATTGCTCAATAAAACTCATAAACGAACCGGGATAGCATTTCTTGCCAAGAATTGTTTCACATCACCCACGGTAAGCTCGCCAAAATGGAATATGCTGGCCGCCAATACCGCGTCGGCACGGCCCTCCAACAGGACCGCCGCCAGGTGCTCGAGCTTGCCCGCCCCGCCGCTGGCTACCACTGGCACCCCTACGGACTCACTGATCCGGCGGGTGATGAGCAGATCGTATCCTTCCTTGGTGCCGTCGGCATCAATGCTGTTGAGCACGATCTCACCCGCGCCCATTGCCACCGCATGCGTTGCCCACGACACCGTTTCCCAATCCGTTGCCCGGCGCCCGCCATGGGAGAAAACCTCCCACCGGTCCGGCCCCGTTCGTTTGGTGTCGATCGAAACCACTATGCACTGGCTGCCGAATTTCTCGGCTCCGGCCCGAATCAGCTCCGGCGAAGCCAGGGCCGACGAGTTAATGCTGATCTTGTCGGCACCGGCGATCAGCATGGCGTGCATATCCTCGACGCTGCGCAGCCCGCCGCCCACCGTGAGCGGCATGAAACACTGGTCCGCCACCCGCTCGATAACGTCGATCATGGTGGCGCGCCCATGAGCGCTGGCGGTGATGTCATAAAAAACCAGTTCATCAGCTCCTTGGGCGTTGTATTCAACCGCCAGGGCGACCGGGTCCCCTACATTGCGCAATTCACCCGCCTCGGCTCTTCCGAACCGAACCCCGCGAGTGACCTGGGCGGCATGCACATCCAGGCACGGAATGACTCTTTTGGCCAGCATGGTTGAAGTCAGATCTCAATCGAGCCATAAGAACAGAATGGGCCCCGCGAGGCAACGTTTTTGATTGGTCATTGATCATT
>JAMCZD010000090.1:1064-4277 GCA_023473405.1 Candidatus Omnitrophota bacterium | reverse complement strand
TGATGTGCCGCGGCACGACGATACCAATTGGCTTGCCAACCCACCCGAGATTGCCCAAATCAAAGCGATCATCCGCGACGAATGGCTGGCTTCGAGCAATGACCTCCATTCGATCTTCATCATTGGGCACGTGCCCGTTCCGTATTCCGGCTTCGCCAGCCCGGATGGACACACGGCCCGCCCGTGGCCCTGTGACGGCTATTATGGCGACATGCAAGGCCAATGGACCGATGTGACCAATTACGCCACCGCCAACATGGCCGGGGATGGCAAGTTCGATCAACAATCGTATCCGGCTCCGCTATCCATCGCCGTTGGCCGCGTGGACTTCGCCCTAATGCCCGCCCTGTATCCGGACGGCGGCTTGACCACGAATTCCGAGGTGGATTTGCTCGCGCAGTATCTCGTTAAGGACCATCGCTATCGCTGCGGCCAATTCACCTTGCCAAATCGAGCCATCGTGGGCGGCTTCTTCAATAGCTTCGAGGACAGTGACATTTACGCCAATGCGTTGAACAATGGCAGCCGCTGGTTCGGCTTCGATCCCGGCCCCCTGGTCTATGGCGATTTGTTCATGGCCCGGACGCCTTGCCTTTGGGGATTCGAGGCCGGCGCCGGCAGTGGGAGCGTAATTTATGGCGAGAACGGGACGCCGCACACGATCGCCGACCTGGTAAATCCCGCCACGGAACCGCCGATTGCGTTTTACATGCTCAAAGGCTCTTATTTCGGGGAATGGAACATCGAGAATGACCTGATGCGAGCCATCCTGGCAACGCCGAACTATGGCCTGGCTGTGACCTGGACCAGGTACTTTCGCTGGCATTTGGAGGCCTTGGGCATGGGCGACCCCATCGGCACCGGCCTGCTGGATAGCCAGAACGACACTCTCCAATCGGACTCGAGCCGCAATTTGTACCTGGCCTTGATGGGCGACCCCACTCTTCGCCTTCAACTCACGGAACCACCTGCCGATTTGTCGGGAACGGCGACCAATGGCAACGTTTTCCTGAGCTGGAATCCTTCTCCCGCTCAAGACACCCAATATCTTGTTTACCGGTCCATGGCCGCTCTCGACGGGCCTTTCTCCCCCGTGACGTCCGATCCCATAGGCGAGGACAGCTTTGTCGATGTCAGTCCGCCCCTCGGGCCAAAACTCTACCAGGTCCGCGCCCTCCAGCGAGTGGTGAGCGGCAGCGGTTCGTTTACCAATCTGAGCCAGGGGATCTTCGCTATCGTGTATGACGACACCACACCGCCCACAACCGCCGCCAGTGTGTCGCCCAGCCCAAACCCGGCCGGCTGGAACAACACCAACGTGGTGGTCAGCATTACTGCCGACGACGGCGGTGGATCGGGCGTCGCCTCGATCAGCTACAGCGCCTCCGGAGCCACCAACATCGCTCCCACCATGGTGAATGACACCAACGTGATCGTGGCCATTTCGACGCAGGGGATCACGACCATAAGTTACTTCGCCACCGACGCCGACGGGAACTCGAATGCGACCCAGACCATAACCGTGAGCATTGACACCACGCCAGCGGTCGTGGCCTGGGGAACACCGACGCCGACGACGAATGCCTTCGGCTGGAACAACACTGCCGTCAGCATCCCCTGGACGGCGTCTGATGCCCTTTCCGGTCTTGCCACGCCGGGATCGAGCGGGGCGATCAACTTCACCGCGGAAGGGACCAATTTAACCCAGAACCTGACCGTCACCGATATCGCTGACAACAGCGCCTCGTTTGCCTCCCCGGCCGCCAATGTCGACCTCACCCCCCCAATGGTCGTAATCCGGGCCCGCCCCAACTCCGTTCTTCGCAACAACAGCCGCGGGGCTCGCGCTTACGTCACGATTTACGGCAGTGTTACGGATGCACTTTCGGGGGCGGATACCAGCGTCGGCGCCGGCAGTTTTTCCATCGTGGACAGCGCCGGGACTCCCATTCCAAGCGGAACCTTCACCGTGTCAACTAATGGGACTTACCAGTTGAGGATTTCGCTGGCGATTGGGAACACGAGCCCGGGCTACCGGGTGTATACCATAACCGCCCAAGCCAGAGACAAGGCCGGGAACAGCAAATCAGCCGTTACCACGTTCACCGTGCGGTAGCGCGGAATGTGGCGGAGCGCCTTCGACGGCGTCCGTTTTAATCGCCTCGGCCGGCCGGGATGACGGCGGCAAACCACACGAATGTCCCGATCAGCATCAATGCCTTCAGCCATTCGTCGCTCACGTTACCAGCATACTTAAGGCAGGAAGGCACAATCGTCAGCGCCAAGGCCACACCGCACAAGATTCTCAAAACCAGTTTCATGAAACAGGCGAGGAGTTTGAACCCGCTGCCTTCCCACCAGTCCGGTCATCTGATCGGCGAGGCGGCAAGGTTACCCCCGTTCTTCTGGTAGACCATGCTTAACACCAGGTAAAGCGTCCCGGCAATAACCCAGCCAGGCAACGCCAGGAAATAAATCTGCACCCCGACAGCGCGATTCAGAACTCCGCATAACGCCAGCGCGAGCAGCCACGCCAACCCGGCGGCCAGGTTGATTCGTATGCCGGCTTTTTCCGCGTAATCACTCTGCCGCCCGAATCGCTCGAGCAGGTAAAAATCGACAAAAATAATCGCCCCCATCGGCATAAGGATCGTGCCATATAAACCTACGAAACCCAGGAGTTTCATTACCAACGCCGGGAATATGGCCCCCAGCGTGGCAATCCCGCCCGCCAATAGCGTAATCGCAAAACGCGATGACCCCGGAAATATCGCCTGAAAAGCCAGACCCGACCGATATAACGTCGGGTTCGCCGTTGTCCAACCCGCCACGATCACGCACAATAATCCCGCAATCCCAACCGCCGCGTAGGCCATCGGTCCGGGCGCAACCTCGGTCCGGGACGGGTCGCGCGCCAATTGGAGCGCAAAGAGCATCGACGCCGCTATCCAGGCCATGAAATGCCCCACATACATCCCCGCAGCCGACGAAAGGCCGTATTGCCATTTCTTGGCGTAACGGAAGACCGACATGTCCGCCATCCCCATGTGCATTGCCGCGTTGCAGAACCAGGCAAAAAACATCACGTGCCAAAAGGTGAACTTCGTTTGGCCCACCAGCGGGTCGCCTCCTTTCCAAATCCTCTCCTGGGCGACTCTCCAGAAATCGCTCAACGAAGTGACCCCTAATCCGGGCAGCGATACAATGCCGCAT
>JAMCZD010000090.1:0-1054 GCA_023473405.1 Candidatus Omnitrophota bacterium | reverse complement strand
GCGCGGTTTTTTCCTATGTGGCTGCCAAAGGGTATGATTCGGTGGTCAAGGTGGCAAATGCGTCGGCGCCCTGGATGGTTCTGGTTTTCCTGGCATGCGGCATTGTATCGCTGCCCGGATTAGGGGTCACTTCGTTGAGCGATTTCTGGAGAGTCGCCCAGGAGAGGATTTGGAAAGGAGGCGACCCGCTGGTGGGCCAAACGAAGTTCACCTTTTGGCAGCCACATAGGAAAAAACCGCGCCTACCAAAACCACAAATACCACCCACTCAACGCTGGTGGGCAGCCAATCCTCCAAACCTGGCATCTTCAGGTGGAAAGGCACCCCCACCGCCGTCGCCGAGACCGAGATCATTGCCCCGGCGAGGATGCAAAACAGGATGCCATTGGCCAGGTTGTAAAGCGTCACCAACTGCGTCCCGCAAATCTTCTCGAGCTTGTAATACAGCGTCAGACGCACCTTCGCTGCAATGGGCGCGCAAATGAATGTCCAGCTCAATACCGCCAACAAGTTGCCCAGCAATAATCCAAGTACCAGATCAAAAGCACTGACCCCTGCCGCCACGAACAATGGCCCAATCATAAACTCCGTCCCGGCCACATGTTCGCCCGCATACATCCCGATGAAGCTCCTCAGTCCCTTAAGCTTGTGGTCCGGAACGCGTTCACGTTCGTACTCCTCCGAGCCCCATTGGGCCCGTGATTCCGGATTGCTCATGGTTGAAAGTGTAAAGCCCGACCGCAAACCTGCAGCAACAAAATTCGCCACGCTCAGCCAAGCCCCTCCAAGTAGTCGAGGGCAACGGGCTGACCCAGGTGCTGGTGAAAGGCCAACTGTATATGCGTTGGCAGTCCGGGGATGAAGGGTGCCTTCGGCTGGCCTTTGTGCAGTTGCACGAGTGCGGGTTGGGGACGGAAGAAGATTTGGCGGCGGCATTTGGCCGGCACGTCAACTCGAGCCGGAGCCGCGGACTCCTTCGATGGCTTTACTTTGGGGCGGGGACGGCCCGTCCCCGCCCCTATTTGGCCAGGTTGAGTCAAGTGCGGGGGTGCAC
>JAMCZD010000400.1 GCA_023473405.1 Candidatus Omnitrophota bacterium | reverse complement strand
TTTTTCGGCCTGGCCGCTATTAAAGGAGTCGGCGAGGTGGCCGTGCAGAGTATCCTCTCCGCCCGCCAGTCCGGCGGAAAATTCAAATCGCTCGCCGAGCTGTGCGAACGCGTCGATTCCCGTACCGTCAATCGCAAAGTCTTGGAGGCCCTCATCAAATGCGGCGCCTGCGATGCCTTCAAACAAACCCGCGCCGCGATGTTTGCCCAGATTGACCAGACCCTGGCCCGCGCCGCCAGCATCGCCCAAGACCGTCTGAGCGGACAAGGCTCATTGTTCGGGTTCGCCGACGAGACCCCGAGCCCCGCGGCCGTCGCCGCTGAATCAATGCCCGAATGGCCGCAGAAGGACCGCTTGGCCGCCGAAAAAGAACTCCTCGGTTTCTATGTTACCGGTCATCCCCTCAAACCATACCTCCCCCTCATCGAGAAATATGCATTGACCAATGTCCGCTCCCTCTCGCAATTGCCTAATCGCAACATGACCCGCCTGGCCGGCGTGATCGCCGCCGTCCAAAACGGGGTTTCCAAAAAGACCAACAAACCCTACGCCATGGTCACTCTGGAGGATATGGAAGCATCGGTGCCCATGCTTTTTTTCAATGAGAACTACGACAAGTATCGCCCACTCCTGGTCGAAGGCAACGTCGTCCTGGTCATCGGCGAAATCAACCAAACCGACGATAAACCCAAACTCTTCCCGCAGGAAATGATGCTCCTCGAAGACGCGCCCCGGCGGTTCACTACCCAGGTGCACCTTCGCCTCCGCACCACCAAATTAGACCGCAACCAGCTCGAGGCAGTCCGCTCGCTCGTAGCCGCTTACCCAGGCAAGTGCCCACTCTTTCTCTGTTTCATCTACCCCACCGGTGAAACGGTCTTCATCGAAACACACGACCGGTTCTGGGTCGCTCCCTCCCGCGCCTTCCAGCAGGCCGTCGAAGACAAGCTCGGCAATGAGGCCTATTACGCCAAGGTCGACCAGTCCCTCCCCGAACGCGCCGCGCGGAAATGGGAACCTTCAAACGGCAATTCGACCGAAGGTTAAAACCTGTGGCGGCCAAGCCTCAGACCCGCGCTCACATCGGATCGGGACGGGGCTGGGGGAATTATTAATTAGGATTCGGGCTTTTGGGATCATCACTTTGCGCGGGATAAACACTCGCTACCGCCGGCGTCGAAGCATCAAAATAATGTCCCGATCGGACCATAAAATCGATACCTCACTGCCTGCCGCCGGCATACGTACTCTCTATGCTTCGTGCATAGCCCTGGCGTTGATGGGGCGGAAACAAATACGCTTTCAGAGCAAGTGCAAACCGGTATGCTGAGGGGAAAATGGTTGAGAACGACCTCACTGAGCGCACGTATTACTATGAGCGATGGCGCGCGATTTTCGCCGGCATTATCGAGACTGCCGGGACAACGTTCTTGCTTTTGATCGCGGTGCGTTGGTTCAGCGCGGGTGCGATGACCAAGGCGATTGTGGCGGGCGCCGGCAGTTTGGGTCTGCTGATTTCGCCGCTGGTGGTGACGCTGGTAGGGGTATCGCGAATGACGGCTGCACGGGCTGCGGCGCTTCTTGCAGCATTGGGGGCGGTCTGTTTTTTCGTGATGGCGCTGGTGCCGGTTCTTCCAATTTTCGTCGTGGGTAGCGTCTTGGCGATGGCCGCCGCTTCCGCCTCGCTCCCATTGCTGACCCAAATCTACCAGGAGAACTACCCCGGTCGAATACGCGGCCGCCTGTTTTCGAAGGCAATCATGATCCGAATCGCCATGGCGGCCGTGTTCAGCGATTTGGTGGGACGATTGTTTTCCGATCAGATCGCGCAATTTCGATGGCTGCTGGTGATTTTCGGGCTGGCCTTTGCCTTTTCCTGCATCTGCCTGGCGCGATGCCCTTCGCGTCCCTTGCCAATATCCGATGATTCAGACGGGGAAAGAGAACCGGACCGCAAGAGACGGACGTCCTTTATATCGAAGGTACTTGGGGGCGGTCGTTCTTTGCGGGTCTGGCGATGGGTTTATGGCGACCGGGTGATTCGGAATCTGCTGATCTGCTGGATGTTGGTGGGTACCGCTAACTTGATGATGTTTCCCATGCGAGTCGAGTATTTGGCCAACCCGCGATACGGGCTGGCGCTGAGCGTGAGCCTGATCGCCCTGCTAACTGGGGTGATTCCCAACGTTGCCCGGCTGACGATGAGCCTGGTCTGGGGTTGGCTGTTCGATCACATAGATTTTTTTGTAATGCGGATCATGCTTAACACCTCGTATGCTTTGGGAATCCTGGTCTTTTTCATGAGCCACGACCTATGGAGCCTGGCAATGGGGGCGGTCATATATGGAGTATCGAATGCCGGCGGAGATTTGGCGTGGGGGCTATGGATTACCAAGTTTGCTCCGGCATCGAGGGTGGCGGATTACATGGCGGTGCACAGTTTTCTCACGGGTTTTCGGGGGGTGCTGGCACCTTTGGTCGCATTCAATCTCCTTACTCACCCGGCCATGTCAATGCCCCGTTTGGGCTTGATTGGCGTGGGCCTGATCATGCTGGCGTCTTTAATCTTGGTGCCTGAATTGCGGCCGCGGGCAGCGGCGCGTTCGACGGCTGCCGTTGTGCCGGAGATTTCCGAATGAAATCCGTCCGCCGCGCCGTGATCGATGTGGGGACCAATTCGGTCAAGCTCCTCGTGGCCACCGTGACCGGGCAGTCCGTTCTCCCCCTGTGGGAAGAGAGTGAGCAGACTCGATTGGGACGCGGCTTGCGCCAATCGCAGCGCCTCCAGCCCGAGTCCATCGCTCAAACGGCTCGAGCCGTGGCGCGGTTTGCCGCGATTGCCGCCAGATACGATGCCCGGAGCGTCCGTGTCGTGGCCACCAGCGCCGCTCGAGACGCGATCAACCAGGACGAATTGCGGTCCTCGATCCGGCAGGCGGCTAACCTCGACGTCAGGATTCTCAGCGGGGAAGAAGAGGCCGAATGGGCCTTTCGCGGGGTTAGCACCGATCCGCGCTTGGCTCGCCGGCGGCTGGTGGTCCTGGATGCCGGCGGAGGCAGCACCCAGCTCATTACAGGGGATAGCGCAGGCCACCGCACCCGGTTCAGCCTGGCCTTGGGTGCGGTCCACCTCCTGGAACACCTTCAGCCCGGGAATCCACCGCGAAAAGGCGAATTGACTCGGTGCCGCGCCTGGCTCCGGGATTATTTTGCGCTACACCTCCCGCCGCCGTCCTCGATACTCTCCGGCGGGCCGCCCGGCGCCGGCGAACAGCTCGTCGGGACAGGCGGCACCAGCAGCTTAATGGCGGCGATTCACCTGGGACTGAATACGTTCGACCGCCAGCGGATCGAGGAGGTGTGTCTCACCCGCGCACAAATCCAGCAGCTCCTCGAAAGCTTGTGGCGCATGTCCCTGGCCGACCGCAAGCAAATACCCGGCCTGCCGCCGGAACGGGCGGACGTTATCTTGACGGGGGTGGCAATTCACGCGGCCATTGTCGAGCATCTGGGGATGGCCGATCTCATTGTCAGCACCCGTGGATTGCGCTTCGCAGCCCTCTTGGAATAAAAGCCGGCGCCGGCTCAAGCCGGCTGCCGCGTAGAATGGTGTCCCGGAATATTATTCGGGATTGGTAATTGACTCCAAAGAGGGTGTTGCTAAGCTCGGGCCCTCATTTCAAGGAGGAACTGTTTCCGGTAACTATGAAAACCTGTGTCCTATGGACCAACTGTTGGAGGTCGAATCGCATTGCAAGACTGGACCGCTGGTTGTCCTTTACACTGATCGAACTGTTGGTGGTAACGGCAGTTATTGCTGTCCTGGCCAGTCTGCTTTTACCGGTCATTGCCCAGGCCAAACAGCGGGCCCGCGCCGCCATATGCTTGAATAACCTGAAACAATGGGGACTGGCCACCTATTTGTATGCGGCTGACCATGACGATTTCCTGCCGCCGGATGGCACGCCGAATCCGCCGCCATCACCGGCCAACACGGGTTGGTACGTGGCCCTGCCCGGAGAACTGGGGCTGCCACGCTATTACGATATGGCATGGCGCACCAACGCCCTCGCCCCGTTCGGCGGTTCCATTTGGATTTGCCCCGCCAATTCCCGGCGCAGCAATGGCAAAAACCTGTTCCACTACTGTCTCAATGAAAATGTCAACGGGACCGGCGCGGGGGATGCGCCAACGCGGCTTTGCTCGATTCGCCAACCGGCGCTGCTCGTCTGGCTGTTTGACTCCAAAAATTTGCCCGCCGTCGGTTCCTGGTCCTATGCGCACACCAACCTGCTTC
>JAMCZD010000379.1 GCA_023473405.1 Candidatus Omnitrophota bacterium | reverse complement strand
GAATATTGTCTCCCACCCGGGCTGGCCAGCATCCATTCGCTACCCGGCGAAGGTCCGCATCCTGACGCGCCAACCGCCGTTCTACCCTTGGTCAAGGCCGGGTTGGCCACCAATGCCATTCCTCTTGATCTCACCAACCGGGCCGCCTTGATTCAGCGCGGGACCAGTCCTTTCTCGGAAAAAATTGATCGCGCGGCACAAGCAGGCGCGCGTTTTGCCGTTATTTACAACAACGTTGACGGCAGCAACCTGGTGCACATGGAGGAAACGGATTTCAGTCCAATCCCGGCTGTTTTCATCGGTCAAACGGACGGTGAATGGCTGGCGAGCCTGCTCGAGCGCGGCTCGAACGTGATGGCCCAGCTACGGCTTGAATCGGCCGAGTATGCATTTGCCGTTACCAATTGCCTCCTGCTCGAACACGTCGCGGTGCGTGTTGCCACGAATCATTCGCGCCGGGGCGATGTCCGGATCACCCTGCTTTCCCCCCAAGGCACACGCAGCGTGATGCAGCGTCTGAATTTCGATGAGAGCCCCGGCCCCGCCGACTGGACCTATTATTCGACTCATCATTTCTATGAATCGAGCGTGGGCACGTGGACCGTCTCCGTCAGCGACGAGGAAAAATACAATACCGGGAGCGTGCAATCGGTGAGCTTGATCTTAAATGGCGTGCCCATTACCGACCGCGATCACGACGGCCTGGATGATGACTGGGAATTGGCGCGGCTCGAGTCGCTCGATTACGGCCCCCGGGATGATCCGGACCAGGACGGCTTTTCCAATATGCGCGAGCAAATCATGGGCACCGATCCCTTGCGGAACGAGCAGGCTTTGCAGCTTGATCTATCCGTTTGGAACAACAGCTTGATCCGCCTGAGCTGGCCAAGCTGCACCAACCTGACCTACGAGATTTGGGCCGGCGATGATCCACTGTCTCCCTTGAACTGGATTACCAATATTCCCGGTGGCTTTCCGGAAACCGAATGGTTCACTCCTTACACGCGGCAAAAGCATCTGTTTCTGCGCGTAACCACGGCTGATCAACCGGCGATGCCTTGATTGGTCTGAACGGGCACGATGAAGCAAGGTTCGCGCGGACGAAGGCATCCGCGTTCCAAGAAAAAAGGCCGCGCCTTGGCAGCGCGGCCCGGGGATAAATAAAAGAGGCGAATGCCTAATACTTGGCGGCGCTATAGCCGCGCACGAAACCGATGCATTGGGCTACTTCGGGCAACGAATTGGTCCAATGGTATTCGTATTCGATGGAGATATTGCCATCGAATCCCTGGCTCTTCAGCTCGTCCAGGATGGCGGGGATGTTGGCTTGGCCAGTGCCGTAGGGAACATCATGAGCGTCGGGACCGAAGGTGTTCAGGTCTTTCAAATGGCTGCTGATGATCCGGCCCTTGAGGATTTTCAGGGCGAGCACGGGATTGATTCCGGACCGCATCCAGTGGCCGGTATCGGCGCAGGCGCCCAGGTGATGATCGCGGTCCTTTACCAAGCTCAACACGTAATTCGGGTCCCAGACTTTGTAGTTGGGATTATTGGGTTGGCGTGGGTGATTGTGAATGGCGACATTGATGTCGTATTCCTTGGCCAGCTTCTCGATGACGTCCAATGCGTCTTCGGAGGGCTCGGAGGTGATCGCGACCATCCCCATTTTCTTGGCAAACTCGAACACCTTGCGGCACTCGGCCTCATCGTTAGGCAGGGCGACAACGCCGAAATTGACTGCCATAACATTACACTCCTTCAGCTTGTCTTTCAGCTTATTGATGGTTTCGTCCGAGGCGGTGTAGTCGACTTTCACGTCGCGCTCGTCCGGGCTGAGACTCTGGCCCGGGAAGAACTCGATAACATGTCCACCCGCTTCGGCGGTCTTCTCGATCGCCTCGAAGGCGGTGTAATGATTGAAGGTGTAGGCTTCGCAGCCAATGGCGAATCCGCCCACCCGGTACTCGTCTGGGATGCGGCCTGCGGCTCGAGCATTTCCGCCGGCCCAGAGGGCCAGGGCTGCCACCCCTATTACAATCCCGATTTGTTGCCTGATACTCATCGCGTATCTCCTTATCTCTCGAATGATTTCTGTTTATTGATGGGGCACGCCGCCGGTCGCGCCGCAATTGGTTATTTTGTCGGGACGGTCCGGCGAACCGTCCTTAGCCATTCCATTCTTCGCAATAAACCGGTTCCGAGGCGGTGTAACCGCCCTGCTTGCGTTTGCTCAACTGCAGCCTTCGAATGTCAGAGACCCACTTTTTAGGGCCGTTTCAACCCGGGACCCGACGCTGCCAAATTGGAGCAATCGCCTGGCTTTACGAAGTTTACGCGATGCTCAGGCTAAATCGTTTCCCTGTCAAAATAAAAAAGGCGAACCGGCTCGGGACGGGTGTGAGACAATATTCTCTGTTTCCTTGGTGCATTAAATCCGCGCGCATCCGCTGAGCACCATAGGTGCGGCCCCATCACAGCCTGGGGCAACGCCCCAGGACCAGCACCCCAAACAAATCTAAGGGCTGAAAATGACATGGACGATGACGATGCTCGATGATTGTGGCAGGCCATCGGGTGCGGGAACCTACGATACAGCAGACTGTGGCGTAGGTTTCCTAACCTGCTGTATCGCCGATTTCCAAATCGGCAGCGCGTCGACCGGCCCAACGCGAAGCAGGTAAGAAACCCGTGGCCCTTGCCAGGATGGAACGGGCCGTTGGCCCTTGGGAGTGTTTTTAGCCGTTGACCTGGGGCGTTGCCCCAGGCTGGCATGGCAACGCGCCGTTGGCGCCGCGAACAGTCGTGGTAGATTTAAAGGAGAAACTTCTAATGACGAATTGCTGATTTGATGGGCGTTGCGGTTGTTATTCTTCGAAAACCACACTAGTATCGAGGAGCGAGCAACGACGGCTGAAGGCAATCCGGGCGGGCCGACCGCAAACGGGTTGCCCGGTTGATTATGTGCGGACGATACACATTACGCAATACGCCCGATGAGTTGACGGAGCGATTCGCGCTATCCAAACTCTTATTCGAGGTAACGCCGCGTTATAATATTGCGCCGACGCAGACTGTGGCTGCCGTAGTCGCGAACGGGGGGCGTTGCCTGGTGGGCTACCGGTGGGGCCTAGTCCCCTTTTGGGCCAAGGATACGAAAATTGGCTCTCAATTAATCAATGCCCGGGCGGAGACACTGGCTCAGAAACCGGCTTTCAGGCGCCCGTTCAGCCGCCAACGCTGCCTGATCCCCGCCGACGGTTTTTACGAGTGGAAGAAGGAGGGCACCCTGCGGCAGCCAATTTATTATCGCCTCAGGGATGGGAGATTGTTCGCCTTTGCCGGGCTCTGGGATGAATGGAACGACCCATCCGGCCCGCGTCTGCGGACCGTGGCCATCATTACCGTGGCTGCCAATTCACTCCTGGCGCCGGTTCATGACCGGATGCCCGCCATACTTCGCCCGGAGGCAGAAGGGCGCTGGCTGGACGTGTCTTTGTCGGCACCGCAGGAATTGCTGGACTTGCTCAAGCCATTTCCGTCCGAGGAAATGATGGCGCTTCCGGTAACGCGCCGGGTCAACACGCCGGCCTTTGACGATCCGCTCTGCGTCCAACCGCTCTGACGAGAATTGATTATTGAGAATTGGTCATTAATCATTGAAATCAGAGTGGGCACGCCATTGCCGGATCGGGCCACGGCGACGCTGACTTTCTTCAATGAAAAACAACCAATTTTCAATGCTCAATTCACTCAGTCGCGGCAGACTTGATATGATCAGCCCATGTATCTCTTCTTTGAATCTGCCACGACTGTTTGCAGCGCCAACTGCGCGTTGCCATGCCAGCCTTGGGGCAACGCCCCAGGTCACCGACCAAAAACACGTCCAAGGGCCAACGGCCCGTTCCATCATGGCAAGGTTCAGGGATTTCCAATCGGCATCGCGTTGGGCTGGCTCACTGTCCGCCGATTGGAAATCGTGTTTTCGTGGCGCGGACTTCGGAGTCTGCTGTTTCGCGGGTTTCCAATTCGCATCGCGTCGAGCCGGTCAACGCGCTGCCGATTGCAAATCGGCGATACAGCAGATTGAAAATCTGCGCTACGAGGCGTTGGGGCGGTCGTGTCTTTTCTTGCCAGGGGCGTCAGCACGCATTAACCTCGCGGGCAAAATTGAAAATCCGTTTTTAGAAAAACACATGAACCTGAAGATTCGCATTCAGCTTTCGACCATGATGTTCCTGCAGTTTTTTATTTGGAGCGTCTGGTATGTCACCATGGGGCCTTATCTGCGCGAGGTTTTGAAATTCACGCCTCAGGAGATTGGTTGTTTTTCATTG
>JAMCZD010000534.1 GCA_023473405.1 Candidatus Omnitrophota bacterium | reverse complement strand
TAAGGACAGATGGCGCACAACTGATATTGTGCCAGGGTCTGCTTGGCCCAGCGATAATCCTCGTCTGTCCCAAGGACGAATTTGACTTCGTCGGTCCTCTTCAGGCACGCGATGTTCGCCCACCGATTACGTTCCGATTCGCCGCTGGAGGGACATTTAAGGTCCATGATCCGATGCACCCGGGGGTCGACCGGGGCGATGTCGATCGCGCCGTTGGTTTCGAGCAGCACCACAAAGCCGGCGTCGCAGAGCAGGCTCATCAAGGCAATCGAACCCGATTGCAGGAGCGGCTCGCCACCGGTGATTTCAACCAGAGGCAGGCGCGGCTCAGCCGCCTGGCCGGCGTAGGGTTTGGCCAATGCGCGGATACGTTCCTTGATTTCCGCAATGCTCAGTTTTTGTCCGTCGGTGAAGGCATAGGCGGTGTCGCAGTAGGAACAGCGCAAATTGCAGAAGGTGAGCCGAACGAAAATGCAGGGAAGCCCGGCCCAGGAGCTTTCACCTTGCAGACTCAAGTATATCTCGTTGACAATCAGGCTATCCATGAGAATCGCCCGTCGTTGTTCTAAGACGGGCTCACAGAGTTAAAGCATAGGCCATTCATGCCGGGATTGGCAATGCCTTGCCACGGGCACAATCGAGCCACAATTGCACGGCACGTGCGTGGCGCGGGTTTCCTAACCTGCTGCATCGCCGATTTCCAATCGGCAGAACGTTCGCCGGTCGAACACGATGCGGGTTGGAAACCCGCGACACAGCAGACTCGGAGGCCTGCGCTACAAAAAAGCCGATTTTTAAATCGGCAGGGCTACGCTCCGGTCGAGCGACAGCAGACTTGCAGGCCACAACTTCCCCGTCGGGAAAGCGCTTCGTGAGTATGGTCCCAAGCAACCAGAGCAAAAAGCGAGGCTTGCCTCCATTTCATCAAACGCTTATGGATGCTGTTGCCATGCGCGGTTTCATCTGTTTGTTAGCGTTTGCCTTGGCCGGTTTTGGTCGGCCGGGCTCAGTCGCCGGGGCGGTTTCATCGCCTATCTTTTATTACGGGATGTCCGACGCCTCGGGCGCGGTGCCGATTGGAACGGACTTCTTTGCCGTCGCCAACGATGAAGATAATATCCTCCGCATTTACCGCCGGGACGCCGGCGGCCCGCCCGTGAAGATGGCGAATCTCTCGTCTTTCCTGGACCTGGCGCCGGGTTCGCCGGAGACCGACCTCGAAGCCGGCACTCGCATTGGCGACCGGGCGTATTGGCTGAGCTCTCATGGACGAAATCGGAAAGGCAAGGAGCGCGCCAACCGGGATCGGTTCTTCGCCACAACCATCCTTATGGGCAACAACGGACCGGACCTGGTCCCGGTGGGCAAGCCGTATATGAATCTCCTGGACGACTTGGTCGGCGCCGAATCCCTTCGGCAATTCAACCTGGCCGAGGCCGCCCAAAAGGAACCAAAGGCAGCAGATGCCTTGAATCTCGAGGGGCTTTGCGCCACGCCCGAGGGACAGCTCCTGATCGGATTTCGCAATCCCATCCCGGAGGGCCGTGCCATGATCGTGCCTTTAATAAACCCCGAACGCGTCATCGAGGGGAGCCGGGCCCAAATCGGTGAACCGATTTTGTTGGACCTGGGCGGCCTGGGGATTCGGGACATGACGTACGCGGACGGCAAATACGTCATCGTTGCCGGACCCTACAATGAGAAAGGGCCGTTCCGACTCTATGAATGGACGGGCGGGAATGCCGAGCCCCGGCGGATAAAACATGTTCACCTCAAAGACTTTCACGCCGAGGCCATAACCGTTTATCCCGATAAAGGTCTCCGGGAATTCCAGCTCCTGAGCGATGACGGCACCCGGTTGGTGAGTGGCAAACCGGGCAAGGAATGGCCCAAGGCCCGGCAGCAATTTCGCAGCGTTTGGGTAAGGCCATGATCCGCCTCGATTGCGAGGTTCTTGAACTCAAGACGCTTTGCAATCAGGATCAAGCCTGGCCAAGATTGCGACCGAAAATTGAGCGTTGTAGATTGATCATCGGTTATCGAATTATGACGAGCCCGCCAGTCCTGGCCTTGGCTGCGGCAATCTTCTTAAATGACCAATGACCATTTCTCAATGCTCAAATCCCAAATCCCAAATCCTACCTGCCAGGCCCCTATTCCGCGCTCGTGTTGAACTGGTCGTCTTTATTCTTGAACAGTATATTGAACGTCGTCATCGAGCCGTAACAGCGGGTAATGTATTGCTGCATTTCCACCTTCTCGGCGTCGGTGAGTTTTTCGTGGCTATTGATCTTCTGTTCGAGCACGCGGAGGTTATTCCGCATCATGACGATCTTGTGGAAAAACGTTTCCAGGGGGATTTCCTTGGGTAGCTGGCTGGTATCAGCCGGGTGAAGCATCATGCGCCCGCGGTGCCAACGGGAACCCAGGGATTCGATGACCGACGCGGGCTTCTCGATGCCCATCTCCTTGATGATGGCCTGGGCCGTTTCCCTTACAAAATGATCCAGAGGCATGTCGAGTCCGCTGACAGCGGCTCGAGGTTCGGCAGGTTCGAGTTCGCTGGTCTCCGGCGATACAGTACGCAAGCCCTCGGCAAACTTGATGTCAGCAGTGTGTTGGTCAAGAGTCTGGACTACCCCGGTTCCATAATTGGGATGCTTGACGTTCATGCCGATATGCAACATCTCAATCTTCATATTCGCTTCGGGAAAAACCGCAAAAGGTTGGCTATGATTACTTCGCCGGCGTCCGCACGCCGACCTGGCTCACATCGATCGGTTTGAATCCTAACTTCAACGCCGGTGAGTCAGGCTGTAACCTGAAATCGAACCTGGCCGGGTCAACGAAGAGTGGGTTGGCAATGACCGAGTGGAGGTCGTGACCGTGCTGGTGCCATTGCTCGAGAGTCATCCCGGCGAACCGCATTGAATCGGGCGTCGCACCGGGACGCGCATCGAAGTAGAGGTTGTAATCCATCCAGTATTGGTCGCCGGCCCAATTGCTGCCAAGAAGACTCCCGGAATCAAAATAGACAATGTTATGGTCAAAGAGGAACGACAGATGCGGTTCCTCTCGAGTCCGCATCAGTTGGTGTTCTCTGCCAAAGGCGAAGACATTGTTGCGGACGACATTTTCCTGGCCGTAATGCTGGTGGCACCCGGCGCTCTTGGTCCGATAAACGACATTGTTTTCGAGCAAAATGTAGGTGCTCCCCTCGTCGGTGTAGAGTCCCCAACCGCCGTAGGTGAATGAATTGACGTCATGGATCAGGTTGTTGCGTATGACCGTGCCGCGCTGGATGCCAAGGGTGTAAACCGCTCCCATATCACTGAGCATTGCCTGGCCAATATCGTGCAGGTGGTTGAACTCGATCACGTTGTCGCGGCACGGTGTCTCCTGATAGCCCCAGTTCCAGCCCACGGAAATGGCGGTGTAATAAAGATCGTAAATGTGATTGTGGGCGATCAGGTTATGGCCGCTCTGCAACACGAGAACACCAACCGCCGGAGCATAGACCCGGCCCAACTCGTGCATCTCGTTGTCCGTCACCGAATTGTGGTTGTTCTGATCAAATGCCTTTTGGCGTTTGGCCGTTTCACCGATACGCACTCCGCCGGCGCCAATGTCCTGAATCTCGTTCCCGCTGATTCTGATGCCGCGGCAGCCCTTGGCGAACTCCAGCGCATACCCGCCCAGGTGGGCGAAGACACAGCCCTTGATCGCGCAATCCACCGCGCCTTCGCCAAAGATATTCCCGTGGATTTGGATGGCCGCCTGCGTGTCTGTGTAGCCCTGGTCGCCCATGGTCCAATCGGTATAGGCAAAAGTGAGCCCGCGCAAATCGACATTTCGGACAGCCTTATCCGCGTCAAAATCGCCTTCCATCCGCAGCAATTCCGTCAAGCGTGGCGCGACCACTTCCGCCTGGCCCAGGTCTTCGCCAGGCTGGGCCCAATACGTGACGACGCCAGTCTCGCGGTCCAGGTACCATTCACCCGGTGCGTCCAGTCCATCAGGTGCGTTTTCGATGTAATACCGCGCATCGTTCTCACGGTTCGATGGCGCCGCTCTGCCAGCCAGGGTCGCCACGTGGTTCTCCTCGTCCACCTCGCGGATCGGCAATCGGAAATCCGCCCACGCCATCAGCGCCACGACCTCGACATCACTGCGGTTGGCCCATTCCTTCTTGATGTCGCCCGCTTTGAACTTGAGTTTGGCCGGTTCGCCCTGGGGGCTTGGGCCACCGATGCGAAAGAACCCGGTGGTGGGCGTGCGAGCGCGCTGTTGGCGACGCCCGTTCACGAAGAGTTCGCGGAAATACCACTTGCCATCACGCCCCG
>JAMCZD010000389.1:1151-4345 GCA_023473405.1 Candidatus Omnitrophota bacterium | reverse complement strand
TTACGGATTACACGCATGTTTATCTCGGGGTGGCATTGGCGTTGGCGCCATTGGGGGCCTGGCTGGCGGTGCGTGGCTCGCTGAGCCTGGCGCCGCTGGTGTTGGCGGTGGCGGTGGTTTTTTGGCTGATAGGTTTTGACATCATATACTCGATTCAAGACCACGAATTTGACCGGCGTAGCGGTCTTCATTCCCTGGCGGTGGCCTGGGGCGTCCAGAACGCCTTGAAGGCGGCCTTCATTGCGCACCTGGCGATGTGGCTGTTGCTGATGTTGTTTGGATTGCTTTCGCGTTTTCGGGTGGCATATTTGGTAGGCCAGGTAGTGATTCTGGTAAGCCTGCTGTTGGAACACTGGCTTGCCCGCATACGAAGCATGAAATGGACCAATATCGCCTTTTACCGGCTGAACATCTTGATCAGCATCGTCTTCCTGGTGGTGGTAGTTTCCGAAGTGGTGACCCCAAGCTTCCGAATCACGCGATGAATCCGGCCCTGCCAAATCCCGAGATGCGCGACCTTTATGACAAGGTCGCCGGGGGCGGGCGCGTGTCGGAGTTCGAAGCCCTGCGTCTCCTGGAAAGCAAGGACTTGCACGCGTTGGCCGCCCTGGCCGACGCTGCGAACCGTCGCCGGAACCAAGGTCGGGCCAGCTTTATCGTAAACCGCTATATCAATTACTCGAACTATTGCATCCTGAGCTGCCAATTCTGCGCCTTCGCCCGGAAGAAACGGGATGCCGGCGGGTTCCAGTATACGCCGGAGGAAATTGCGCGGATGGGGCGGGAGGCATTGGAGGCTGGGGCAACCGAGATACACATGGTGGGCGGGTTGCACCCGTCGCTTCCCTTCAGCTATTACACCGATGTGCTGCGCGGGTTGAAACAGGTAAGTCCCCAACTGCAACTGAAATGCTTCACCGCCATCGAGGTATTGCACCTGGCTTGGCTCGCCAGGAAATCCGTGCCGGAGACCTTGGCCGAGCTGCGCGATGCCGGGCTGGACAGCGTCACTGGCGGTGGCGCGGAGATTTTCAATCCCGCGGTGCGGTCGCGTATCGCCAAAGGCAAAGAATCAGCGGAAGACTACCTCGACGTCCACCGGGCGTGGCACCGCATGGGCGGCCGCAGCACCTGCACCATGCTGTATGGCCACGTGGAATCGCTCGCGGACCGTGTGGACCACCTCCGCCAATTGCGCGAACTGCAGGATGAAACGGGCGGCTTTTCCGGATTCGTGCCGTTGGCCTACCAACCCGCCAACAACCAGGTGCCGGTAGACCATCCTCCCAGCGGTTTCGATTCGTTGCGCACCGTGGCGGTCAGCCGAATTTACCTGGACAACATCAATCACCTCACGGCTTACTGGGTTGGTTTGGGATTGAAGCTGGCGCAAGTGGCCCTGAGCTTTGGCGCCGATGACCTGCACGGGACAATCGTCGACGAGAGAATATTTCATATGGCCGGCGCAGGTTCCCCGATGAGCCAGACGACGGCGGCAATGGTCCGGGCCATTCGCGAAGCCGGCTATATACCGGTGCAGCGCGATACCTTTTACGAGCCGATCAAGGTATGGGACGAAGCGGCGCCAACGGCCCCGGCGCCTGAAGAACCGAGCAGGGCGCTGCTGGAGAAGAACCTGGCAAGCGCCTGAAGTATCGACTGTCGAGGTTGCACGGTTCCCCGGCCGCCGTGCCTTGCTGTAAGGTTGCGTAAAGGATGAGCCGGGATTGATTTGTATGCACCCATCGGAAGAGGATTCAAAACTGAACCTGGTTCCAGCCGAGACATCGGAAGAACTGGCCCATCGCTTTCAACGCGAGCGGCGCGCCGTCTCGCTGCAACGGGAAGACCGTTTAGGTGCTTCGCTGGCCCCGTTCCGCGTCGGCTCAGTGCCTTACCTGAATGCGGTGCCCCTGACACGCGGTCTGGAGTCCCAAGTGGTTTTTCACCCGCCGTCCGAATTGGCCAGGCAACTGCGCAACAACGAACTTGACGCCGCCCTGGTGAGCGTGACCGAGGCGCTATTCAACGACTGCTATGATGTCTTGGACGGGATTGCCATTGCCGCCTTGGGCGAGGTGAAGAGCGTGTTTCTCGCCCATCGCCGTCCGCTGGCCGAGATCGAGGAGGTCTTTTGCGACACCAGTTCACTCGCCAGCGTCAATTTGTTGCGGGTGCTGCTCGGCGAACACGGTTGGCGTCCCCGGTTCAAACCCCTGCCTTCCCACGCCGACGCCGCCCAAGCCGATTACGTCCTGTTGATTGGCAACCCGGCACTGGACTTTGCCCTATCCGAACATACCCACGAGATTTGGGACCTGGGTTCGGCCTGGTTAGATTTAACCAATTTGCCGTTCGTTTACGCGGTTTGGACCTTGCGCCGCGGCGTTGAAAATGCCTCGTTGCGCCGCCAACTGCGCGAAGCCAAAGATTTCGGGGTGGACACGCTTGACCACATCATCGCCACGCGGACCGAGTACAGCTACGATTTTCGCAAGGACTACCTGACTTGGCATATTCACTTCCACCTCGGTTCGGATGAGAAACGGGGCATGGCCAAGTTCATCGAGTTACTGAGGAAGCATACCTCGCAAACCGTCTACGAACCGCGCTTTGTGGCGTGAGTCAGAGCCGGCTCACGCCGGCTGCTGCGGGAAGATCGACGCTTACCGTCGTTCCTTTTTGTTCTTCGCTTAGCACGTCCCAGCGCCCGCCATGCAACTGGACAATGGTGCGGCAAATGGCCATTCCCAATCCGGGCTCGCCGGTTTTCTCGTCCGGCTGGCTGCGGGCAAAGGGCGGATCCAACAGACGTTCCAAGTCCTCGTGTTTAATTCCCTGGCCATGATCGATGATCTGCAGGCGGACCCATTCGCCGCCGGACTCGCCCCGGGGCATCGGGTCCAATTCCAACTGCACAATCGCGCCCGCGGGCGAAGCCTTGATTGCATTCGCGAGCAGGTTGCCAACCAAGCGGAGGATGAGGACCTCGTTCATCACGATGGTTACTTCGGGCAGCGGGTCAAATACGAGGCGCACCTGTTTGCCGTGAAGCAGGGGCGACACCAATTCCACGCCCTTGAGCAGCACCTGATCCAGGCGGGCGGGAGCAGCTTCAAGCCGGGGCGGCGAACAGAACCCGGGGGTGTTCCTGGTGCATTCCCGCACCACTTCGAGGTTGCGCGTTGCCAGCG
>JAMCZD010000389.1:0-1109 GCA_023473405.1 Candidatus Omnitrophota bacterium | reverse complement strand
CTTTTCGGCATGGGGCGGCCCATCGCTGATCAATTGCAGGAAAGTGGCTACTGGCGTGAGCCAGCTTCGCACATCGTGCGCCAAACCTTGGGACATCTGCCCCACCAGTTCCAGGCCATGAACCAATACCAGGCGATCAAGGAAAAGACCCGCGCATCGCCCCGCCCAGGCCAGCCAGCCCAAATCCGCCGCCGTGTATGCCATCGGGCCTCCAACCTCGCCAAGCGCCCAAAGCCCAATCAGCCGTTGCTGGGAGATTAGCGGGAAACAGGCCGACGGTTTGAATCGTTCGGCGGTTTTGGGCAGCGATTCAGCCAGCTCGCCGATGACCGGGTTCGAGTACACCCCGGCCATTTGAGCGTCAGTCGAGCCAGGGCCGCCCGCGTCCGGTAACTCGGCTCCGATTCCGGTATAATACTGAACGATAGGGGAAGCAATCGGCAAACCGGGTGCCCCGGATAACGGCCGGCACGGATGGGACCGTCTCGGGATGAATGCTCGCCTCCGGGCATCAAACAACAGGACAAGACAATCCGGCGCATGAATGGAATGAACCGTCCATCCGACCAAGGCATCGAGCAAGGCATTGGCGCTCGGGTGCCGCGGCAGGCCTTGAATCCAGGCCTCGACTTCACGCCGCAATCCCTTCGCCGCAGGCTTGTCCACGCGCAGTTCAGGCGCGTGAGCGAACTCCGAAAAGGCAGCCATCAAGCATTTTTGGGGTTGGTCCTTCACGCCAGGTTCAAGCTTCTGCTCACCCGGCCATCGAGCCGGAAGCGGCCTTGGATGTCGCGGGCATGGTTACACTTCAAGCACTTTTTCGAACTCGGTAAGGTTGCAGGGCAATTTGGAGGTAACCAGGACTACGTCCTTGAGCTTCACGCCGCCGCTCTCGGGGCAGTAAAGCCCCGGTTCAACGGACACCACCTGTCCGGCTTTGAGCACGTCTTTCGAGTCAGCGCTTATCCACGGAGGCTCGTGTATCTCGAGGCCCAATCCATGGCCGGTGCCATGAATAAAACCTTCGATGCGCCCTTTGCGTTTGCAGGTTTTATAGCCCTGGCTTTTGACGAAGTCCTCGACTACCCGGTCATCGGCGAGCTGGCTGA
>JAMCZD010000340.1 GCA_023473405.1 Candidatus Omnitrophota bacterium | reverse complement strand
GCCATATCCGCTTCGGAAAACCCGAGCCGTTTGCCGGCCGCCCGCCACACCGCTTCCTCGCCGGTAACCGACAAGGGCGCATTGATTCCGTTAAGGGCCATCCAGTCGATCAATCCTTGCCACTGGGCCCAGTCAAACCACGGCAGCGAGTAGCCAAAACAGCAATAGTTAAGGAAGTACCGCCAACGATCCTGGCTGACGTGACGCACCTTCGGTTGAACCTCCGGGAACGGATTAGGGATATTCATTTGACGCGCCTTCAGCGAGAAAAAACAATGGCAGTAATACTTCAAATACCAGTTCAAGGCCGCGCCAACCGCAACACCGCTGTTGCCGCGCAGAACAACTTTCCCGCCACGGCTTTCGATTTCGAAAACATCCCGCCCCTGGTCTGCGGGAATCTGTTCCACGCTGAATAACTCGGCCCTTTGAGGTACGATTCGCGCTATCAACTCCCGAGCGGCGTCAAGGTTGTCACCCCGGCTGCAGCTCTGTTCACCTTCGGCGGCTTCCATGTATAAACCAAGGCAAGCATAGACCAGCGTGGTTGCCCAAAGCACGAGAGTGCAATGCCGAGTCAGTGCCGGCCAGACCGGTGATACTTCATTATTAAACCATGTCAAACGAGAGCCAAGGGAAGCAAGATTCAAAATCGTCCGGGTTTGGCGAACACAGCGAATACGGCGTCGCAAGAATTGGCTTCGGCCTCGGTTCCACAAGATGATTTAGCGGCACAGGCGCAAGCGCGCCTGAAGGAAGAGCGAACACAGTTGGCAGCTCGCGATCCTTAACGCATGAGGCGCTTTGGCCGGTGGCCCTCATCCAACTTGGTAGCCCAGGTGGTGCGGGCCAAGCTGCGAAAACTCATCCTGCTTGAATCGGGCCGCTTAGGTCCGGAGGCAAAAGCCCCACAACACGGCCCGCCTGAGTCCCTTGGCTTTCACCTTGAGCACGCCAAAATCCGAATGCCCGCGGCGCGATTTTCGCCGCGCCCGAGCCGGAGCGAAGCACCGCCACGCCCTGAGGATTATCCTGATGCCCGCGATCGCCAACCGATCAGAAAATGGTGGAGCATTGCCGGTTGGGAGCCGTCTAAGGGATAAATGAGAAGTTGCAAAACTTTTGGTAGCCGGCGGTGTAAGAATCAACAAAGCGGTCAATTTGATCGTATGACGACCATGAAACCATTTTCCATTGCCCTGTTACTTGCCCTCGCGGTCCTGCCAGTCAATCACGCCCAGGCTCGAGTCAAACTGGCGGCCCTGCCCGAACGCGCCCGGGTGGTTATATCCTTGAGCCATCCCGATGCAACCTTGGTCGAGGAGGAAAGGCTTTTGCCGCTCCAAGAAGGGATCAACGAGGTGGACTTCTCCTGGAAAGGCGTGAACATAGACCCCAATTCAATCCAGGTGCGGATGCTCGAGCACCCGGACCAGGTGGTGGTCATCAACACGAGCTATCCGCCCAATGAAAATGCCTTGGTCTGGGCCGTGAGCAGTCCCCAGGCCCTCGAAGAGCGCATCAGGATTTGCTACCTGCTCCAGGGCCTGGATCGTGACATTGCCTATCGCGCCGTGGTTGAGCCCGACGAACAATCCCTCACTTGGCGGGACTACCTGCGCCTGCGCAATAACTCCGGCGAGGACTTCACCGGTGCGGAGATTCTCCTCGGTTACGGCCCGGACTTCAAACGCAACCTCCAGAACGACGAAATCCTGGAACTGCTTTCCGAGCGGATTCAAGGGGTGCCCATCAAGAAGCAGTTGACCTGGGACTCGGCGAAGTTGCCCTGGGACCCCGAATACGAGCAGAAAACGGTCGGCATCCCGCTGTCCTACGTCATTACGAACGATACCGCGGCGAAATTGGGCACGCACACGCTTCTGCCGGGCAAGGCCCGGATCTTTCTCAAGGCCAAACCGGTTGCCAACGAGGGGAATACACCGTTTGCCGAAGGCATCACCTTCATTGGCGAGGACTGGGTTCCCTTGGTTCCCGTGGACCGTGAGTTGAAACTCTCGATTGGCCAGAGCCGCGAGGTGAAAGTAACCCAGCGCAAAATCAAGGACGAACGAACCCATATCCGCCGCAACAATGCCAACAACATCGTTCTGTGGGACACCGACGAGGTATATCGCATCGAGCTCGAGAACTTCAAGAAATCGCCTTCCGACCTGGTGCTGGTGGAACATGTGCCCGGTTACTGGCGGATGGTGGAAAACAGCAATCCCAATCAATACCGGAAGAAGGACGCCTTTACCTTTGAATACACGCTGACCCTTCCGCCTGAGTCCAACGGCGACAAGAAAACGATTGTCAGCTTCACGCTCAACCGCCTGAATGTCCAGGGAAACGAGCCTCAGAATTACTAATCTGGACACCACCTGCGTCTGCAAATTGCCGGGCCAATTCCATGAATCCAACTGCTCAAACGCGGGGGGGACCTCGGGTCCGCCGGTTCATAGAGCCTCTGGCTCGGGGCGACGGCGACATTTTCCGCGCTCACCCAGGCTATCCCACCGCGCCGCGTTTGATGACCTATCACGGTTTAGCCCTGCTCGTGGTTGTGGCCTTACTTATTCTCTGCCCGAACGCCTACTCGCGGATCGAGGTGGTGACACTCCCGGGACGAGCCTCGGTGCAATTGACTATCTACAACTCGGCGGATCTGACGATGGTCAAGGAAAGCCGCGTGCTTGCGTTCCACTGCGGCATTAACCGTCTCGAATTTTCCTGGGTCAATACCTTGCTCGATCCCCCTTCAGTCGAGTTTCACGCGATCACCCACGCCGATGAGGTCGAGGTGTTGGATGTCCGTTTCCCCCCGCGCGTGACCAACACCCTCGAGTGGCGCATCCAGAGCGAATTTGGGGGAGAAGTGCTGGTTGAAATCCGCTACTTCACCAGCGGCATTACCTGGTCGGCCGATTACGTCGCCGATGCCAACAAGGCCGAGAAACTCATGAGCCTGGCCGGGAACGTTCGCGTCACCAATAACAGCGGCGAGGATTATGAAAACGCGCAGGTGCGGTTGGTGGTGGGGATCGTCCGGTTGGTCGAGGACATTGCAAAACTGGCGCGCAACGAATCGGTCGATAAGAACAGGCTTTGGCGACGCAGGGCATTAAGCGGGACGGTGCTCAAGGCGTTCGACGCCCTCGCCAACCGCTCAGCGGGGGCCATGTCCTATGGGCGTCCGGCTGAGATCGTCAAGGAAGGCATCTCCGAGTACTTCATTTACACCGTCGAAGGGCGGGACACGATCCCGACCGGCTGGTCCAAGAGGTTGCCGTCCTTCAAGGCTCGCGACGTGCCCATCGTCAGCTATTACAAGTTCGAGCAGGAGCGTTGGGGCGACCAGGTCATCCGCTTCTACCGTTTCAAGAACGACAAGAAAGACAAGCTGGGGAACGAACCGCTCCCCGACGGCAGCGTCATGGCCTTTCGACGGGTGACCCCGGACGATCTGTATGCCTTTGTGGGGCGGACACAGGTGAAGTACATCCCGATCAACGAACAGGTGGACCTCGAGCTGGGCAATGACCTCGAGGTTCGAGTCAAGCCGACCCTGATGGACTGGGAGAAGGGCGATATTCGGTTTGACGACCATGGCAACGTGGCCGGTTGGATGATCAAGGAGACCTGGCAAATCGAGGTCCAGAACTCGAGGGACATCGATGTGGTGGTGGACATTCGGCGGAACTTCAACGGCGATTGGTCCCTTGCCACCGAAGCCAAATACGAAAAGGTCGACGCAAACAAAATCAAGTTTTTACGGCCGCTTAAGCCGCATGAGAAACAAAGGTTCAACTATGAACTCATCACTCGATATGGAATCAATGCCACGCGATGATCGTTCCCGGCGCATTACCGCCGGTTGCGCGGAAACCGCACTCTCCCTGCGGCGTTTCCACTTCGGTCCGCGTTTCTGTTTGCGAACCGGGAGCAGGGCGGCGGTTGTTTTCTTGACGGTCCTGGCCTTTGTCCTCGCCTTGGCCCCGCCGGCTCATGCCCGGATCGAAGTCGTTACCCTGCCGGGGCGCGGCGCGGTGCAATTGACCATATACAACTCCGCCGACCTGACACTGGTCAAGGAGACACGGGTATTGACATTTCACAAAGGATTGAACCGCCTGGAGTTTTCCTGGGCCAATACCTTGATTGATCCGACCTCGGTCGAGTTTCACGCCCTTACCCACGCCGATGAGGTGGATGTGCTCGATATTAGTTTCCCGCCGCGTGTTACGAACACCCTGGAATGGCGGATTCAGAGCGACTACGAAGGGGAGGTCGAGGTCGAGATTCGCTATTTTACCAGCGGGATCACGTGGTCCGCGGATTATGTCGTCGAGGCCAATAAGACCGAGAAACAAATAG
>JAMCZD010000447.1 GCA_023473405.1 Candidatus Omnitrophota bacterium | reverse complement strand
CAGGCTACGGACCATACCAGCATAAAAACCAATTGCCAGGAGCAGGTCCGGAATTAATTGGGGATGGAGTAAAGCCGGATTAGGATTGCGGGCCAAGTAATTTTCGTACCAAGCTAAACATTCCACGACTAGACCGAATAATACAATCAAAAGAGCATACTTTAGGAAAGGAGTTCCAGGTATCTTCAGAGAAGTTATTTTCAAATATGGTTTTAGAAAATATACCAAAACAAAAAAGGTGTAAATAAGCAAGGTTGTAATAGGCGGTGAAGAGAACAAGCCTAGTAGTGGAATTAAGCCACTCACTGCGAAAAGTAATTTGAAAATGTTTCTGCCCATATTAAGATACCCTCTCGAAAGGATTAAAACTTTGCTTGCGTAAATCGTCAATCGAGGGAAATAGAGGTTGCGGTAGATCACCCCAATCGAACAAAACCCATCTTTCGAAGCGGTCTGGTTCCATTATGTGGATTTCCCCACTCCTGCGATCAGCCAACATAATTATCGCGACGTGATGTTTTCCCTCTTTTTCGAAAGTATCGTTCGTAACGGCATCAACCTGAACGTTATGTATTTCAATTCCTGCTTCTTCTAAAGACTCTCTTCTTGCGCAGTCCCCAAAAGACTCATTAAATTTCAAGATGTTTTCGGTCAGTTCGGGGTCGGACCAGAGCAAGTAGTTGTGGTCCAGCTAATTGTGGAATTCGTTAACGTTACAGAAGGTGATTGCCGCCGGTTCTTGTGGCATAGGGAGTTCCCTATTCAGCTATCCCTAGCCTGGAGCGTCCGTCAGGATGGGCAAAACGCCCCTGGCTCGCGGTTGTGATGGCCATATTCAAGGCCAAGGCAATACCGGGACAGGACTTTTTGACCACGAATTATGCCGATGACACGGATGAGGTAACGGAGTTCCATTGCTTCCGGACGATTTTTGCGGCGGCGGAGGTCCATTGGGGGTGATCATTGAGGCAAGGGATCGGGCACAACTCGCCCCCCCCGGCGCTCCGAAATGTCTCACGCCCGCGCAACCCGATCTCCTCCAGGGTCTCGAGACAATCGGTCACGAACGAGGGACAGATAACCAACAGTTTTTTGATTCCACTTTTTGCCAAACGGACCAGCTCATGTTCTGTATAAGGTTTCAACCAGGGATCACGCCCGAGCCGGGATTGAAAGGCGACCGAATATTGGCTTTTGGGAATACCCGCCCGTTTCGCGACGGAATCAACAGTTAGAAGGGCCTGGGCGCGGTAACAGGTGCGGTGGGCGGGGCTGGGCCGGGCGCAGCAGTTGTCAGCTACCAGGCAATGGTTTCCGGTCGGATCGGCCTTGCGCAAGTGTCTCTCCGGCAGGCCGTGGAAACTGAAGAGCAAATGATCGAAGCCCCGGCGCAAATAGTCCGTCGCGCTGGCCATCATGGCCTCGAGATAGTCCGGATCGTCGTAAAAGGGCGGGACAACCTTGAGGTTGAGATTCGGGGCTAATCTCCCCAAGACATCCCTGACACGCGCCACGACGCTTTCGTAGCTCGACATGGCGTAGTGCGGGTAGAGCGGGAAGAGGAGGAGTTCGTCGACGTCCTGGGCACGGAGTTCACGGATAGCGGTTTCGATCGACGGATTCTGATAGCGCATTCCCAAGGCTACAGGTATTGCGAGCTGTTTTTGGACCGCGGTCATGAACTTTTCACTGATAACGATCAACGGCGATCCTTCCGGCCGCCAGATTTTGCGATATGCTTCCGCCGTCTTCCGAGCGCGAAAAGGCAGGATGCAAAAATGTACGAGGCAGAAGCGGGTGAGATAGGGCGCGTCCAGGACCCGCGCATCCATGAGGAATTCGCGCAGAAAACGGCGAACGTCATTGACACGGGTTGAATCAGGCGAACCCAGGTTCACCAACAAGACGCCGCGCTGAGTCATTGGTCGCAACTTTTGTTAACGGTTTGCCGGCGGAAATGGAAAACGCCGTTTTCACCGGGCACGGCCCCCTGCAGGTGGAACACGGCTATGGTTGGGGCAGGGGCACGTCCACTGATTGCGTCCGGGCCGATCCATTGGGATTGGGCGCAATCGACGGCGCCCGTTCAAGGTATTGCTCGATGCGATCCGCAACGTCGTAACCAGAGACCAAGGAATCGCTGAGCGAGACGCCGTGCCGGTAATGACCCGCGAGGAACAAACCGGGTGCCTGAACTTCGATACGGTCCATCTGGCTCTTGAAACGGCCATAGCCAACCTCGTATTGGGGGATGGCCCGCGGGTATAAAATGCAATGCTGGAAGGTGGGTGATCCGGTGATTCCCAACAATGTCCGGAGGTCCTTGACCGTCAATTCGACCAGCGCTTCGGATGGTTTCAGGGCCAAATGCGGACATCGGGTTCCGCCGATGTAGCTGGTCAAGGCCACGTGCCCATCCGGGGCGCGTCCCGGAAACAAGGATGAAGAAAACAAAGTGCCCAGGATGTGGAATCCCTCGATTTTAGGGATCAATATTCCGAATCCGTCCAATGGGTGGGCGACATCGGACCGGCGAAATCCCAGGACGATGCTTGCCACTGGCGGATAATGGATTTGTCCAAACAGACTCAGGTCGATAGGACCGGCATTGGTCAAATTGATCTCGGCCAGCTTATAGGCAGGTCCGGCGAATAAGACGGCGGCGTGCGATTGGCTTTGGGAGCGGCCATTGACGCTCCAAGTGACCGTCCAGTCATTCGTTTCGCGATTCAAGTTGATCACCTGCGCCCCGAGGATGACTTGGTCTCCCAGTCGGTCGCGGAAGGTGTCGGGCATTACCTGAAGACCCTCGTCGAAAGAGATTTTTTTGGCGTCCTGCTTTGAGACCTCGGCCCGCCGTTTACGCTCCGCGGCGCCGAAAATCTGGCCCTTGATCAGCGAGCCGTATCGCTGTTCCAGGGCGTAGAGTTTGGGGAATGCCTGCAATACCGAAAGCCGGTAAGGATCACCGGCATAAATGCCGCCTACCAAGGGGTCGATGGCGTAGCTAAGGAATTCCTGGCCCAAGCGGCGAACCACAAATTCGGCGACGCTCTCCTCGTGCCGATTGTCCCAGGGGGGGATAAAGGGTTCGCAGAACAAACACCATTTGGCGTGGGCTGAGAAGAGCGGGGTCCGCAAAAAACCTGAGAACGAATCGGGCATGGCGATCGGTTTCTTGCCGCGCACAAGATACCGGTTCCGGGCGGCTTCGTCCGAATAAAGCCGTCGTTTTTCCAACCCAAGCAGGCGGATCATCTCGCCGATCTTAGGCGATGTCTCAAGAAGCGTGTTCGGGCCGAACTCGGCCAGGTAACCATCTCGGTGAAGGGATTGGATCACGCCACCGACTCGGTCGGAAGCTTCGTAAACGGTTACGGGAATGTGTTTTTGGGATAGGCGAAATGCGGCAGTTAAGCCGGTGATTCCGCCGCCAATGACAGCCACCGATTTCATATCGTTTTGGAGAAACGCCGCTCTGATTCCTTGGGAAGATAGGCATCAAAGCGCATGGCAATGTTGCGAATAAAAAGACGGCCCACTTGGGTCACCTCCAGGCCGGACGCAGTCCGGCGCACCAAACCGTCGGCTTCGAGATCGGCCAGACCGGCCAATTCCGTGGCAAAGCGAAGGGGGAAATCGATTCCTGATTCTTGTGACATCCCGGCGTAATCGAGGCTCAGATCGCACATGATCCTCATAATGGTGCGCCGCCTGATCTTGTCTTCGGCCGTCAGGAAATAGCCTTTGCATTGCGGGGACCGTCCCTGGTCCAAGGCGGCGTAGTAACGGTTCAAGTCCTTGGTGTTTTGCCAATAAGCATCGTCCGTTTGCGAGATGGCGGACATGCCAAAGGCGAAGATATCAGCGCCTCCATGCGTGCTGTAACCCTGGAAATTGCGCTGGAGCGTCTTGCGTTGCTGGGCCACGGCCAGTTCGTCATTTTCCCGGGCGAAATGGTCCATGCCAATGTAGATATAGCCTTCCGAGGTCAGTTTTTCGATGGTTAACTTGAGCAATTGCAATTTGACCTCGGCAGACGGCATGCTCTTGGTCAGCACCCGCTGGGCCCGTTTCAACCAGGGAACATGCGCATAGCTGAAGGTGACCAGCCTGTCCGGGCGGAGCTTGAGAACTGCGTCGAGCGTTTTCTCGAAGGAATCGACCGTCTGATGGGGGAAACCGTAGATCAGATCGAGATTGAGGGAGAGAAATCCCGCATCGCGAATCCAACCCACCACCTCCTCCGTAAGCTCGCGGGGTTGCCATCGGTGAACCGCTTTTTGAACCGCTGGGTCATAATCCTGCACCCCCAACGAGGCGCGATTAAATCCAACTTCGCGCAAGGCGCGCACATGATCGCGAGTGATCCCGCGCGGGTC
>JAMCZD010000521.1 GCA_023473405.1 Candidatus Omnitrophota bacterium | reverse complement strand
GCTGCCCCCGCCGACGATTTTATTCTCGATGACCAAGCCCTTGCCGCGCGCGTTTGGTTCGATGGTAATAATGGCGTGGCCATATTGGCCTCGGCCTCCGGATTGGCGGATAAACTTACCCTCGCCTTCGGACGGTTGGGTAATCGTCTCACGGTAGGCGATCTGGGGCGCGCCGGTGTTGGCCTCAACCTTGAACTCCCTGAACAATCGATCGCGAATGATTTCCAGGTGCAATTCACCCATGCCGGATATGATCAGCTGGCCGGTTTCTTCGTTGGTGTAGGAGCGGAAGGTTGGATCTTCCTCGGACAACCGCTGCAAGCCCAGGGATAACTTGTCGCGGTCGAAGCGCGTTTTCGGCTCGATGGCCATCGAGATCACCGGATTGGGGAAGGTGGGCGGCTCGAGCAGGACCGGGCACGACTCCTCGCAAAGGGTGTCGCCAGTCGTAATATTTTTCAAACCTACAAACGCGGCGATATCACCGGAGTAAGTCGTTGTCGCTTCCTTCCGTTCGTCGGCCTGGATCATCAAGACGCGGCTGATTCGCTCCCGTTTGCGGGTTCGTGGGTTGTAAATGACGTCTCCCTTGTTCAGTTTGCCGCGGTAAACGCGGAAGAAGACCAGTTTGCCGACAAAAGGATCGCTCCAGAGCTTGAAAGCCAGGGCGCAAAACTTTCCGTTGTCGTCGGACTGAATCTCCAATTTCTCGTTTGCGTCATCCGGGGATTGGGCGACCGGGGCGGGAACATCCAACGGCGAGGGCAAATAATCGACGACGGCATCAATCAGAGGTTGAACGCCGCGATTTCGAAAAGCGGAACCACAGAGAACAGGGACGAACTCAAGGCGGCAGGTCAAGCGCCGGATGGCTTGCTTCAGGACCGTAGGCTCGATGGGGATATCCTGGATGACCAACTCGGCGATCTCATCATCCTTATCAGCCACGGCGGCAACGAGTTCCTCGCGGGCCTGCCGGGCGGCGTCAGCCAGGTCCGGCGGGATGTCAGCGATCTCGTACTGGGCCCCCAACTGGTCTGTCTCCGAGTAGACAATAGCCTTCTGGCTGATCACGTCGATGACTCCGCGGAACCGGTCTTCCTTTCCGATGGGAAGTGTAACCGGGCAAGCGTAAGCGCCCAGTTTCGTCCGCATATCGTTCAGAGCCTTTCCGAAATCAGCCCCGATACGGTCCATTTTGTTGATGAAGGCGATGCGGGGAACTTTGTATTTAGTAGCCTGGCGCCAGACCGTTTCGGACTGCGGCTGAACGCCCGCCACGCCACAGAAGACGGCGACCGCGCCGTCCAGGACTCGCATGGACCGTTCGACTTCAGCCGTGAAGTCCACATGCCCGGGGGTATCGATGATATTGATCCTATGGGGGACTCCGGGGAAGAGCTTGGGCAGCCCATCTTCTTTCTGCGCCCAGTAGCAGGTGATAGCGGCAGCGGTGATGGTGATGCCCCGCTCGCGTTCCTGCTCCATCCAATCCGTAACCGTATTCCCCTCATCCACGTTGCCGATCCGATGGATCAAGCCGGTATAAAACAGGATACGCTCGGTGGTGGTCGTCTTCCCGGCATCGATGTGCGCCGCAATCCCGATATTGCGGGTACATTCCATCCGGTAGGGCCGGTCTGGCGAGTTCACTTCTTTTCGATCTGCAACTATGACTTCCATTGAAATCCGGTGACAAAAAAAACGCCCCGAAATAAGTCGGTCACGGGGCGATTAGATTAATTTAGTATTACCAGCGAAAATGTGCAAAGGCCTTGTTGGCCTGGGCCATTTTATGCACCTCATCGCGTTTCTTGATTGCATTGCCATGGCCTTGAGAGGCTTCCAACAACTCGGTAGCCAAGGCCTCGCGCATGGGCACACCTTTGCGCGCCCCGGCAAGGTTGACAATCCAGCGAATCGCCAGCGAGGTCTGCCGGTCGGTTGGGACCTCCAACGGCACCTGGTAGGTGGCGCCTCCCACTCGCCGCGCCTTCACTTCGAGGCGCGGTTTGGCGTTGTCCACCGCCCGCTGCAGGACCTCGAGCGGATCGGCGTTGGGTTGTTTGGACATAATCAACTCGAAGGACTGGTCTATGATACGGCGGGCGAGGCTTCTCTTGCCACGCTGCATCACCATGTTGATCAAGCGAGTTACCAATGCGCTGTGGTGCTTGGCATCTTCAGCCATCGGTCTCTTTATTGCGCGACGACGTCTTGACATACGACTAAAATTACCTGGCGCCCTCTGCCTTGGGCGCTTCTTTCGGACGTTTCACCCCGTATTTTGAACGGCTTACCCGGCGTTTTTCCACGCCGGTCGCATCGAGTGTCCCCCGCACAATATGATAGCGCACTCCGGGCAAGTCTTTTACCCGCCCACCCCGCACCAGAACGATGGAATGTTCCTGGAGGTTGTGGCCTTCATCCGGGATGTAGGCGATGACTTCGTACCCGTTGGACAACCGGACCTTGGCCACTTTGCGCATGGCCGAGTTCGGTTTCTTGGGGGTGCGAGTCATCACCTGGAGGCAAACACCGCGCCGGAAAGGCGCCCCGCTCAAGGCCGGTGCCTTTGACTTATAGTTCAATTTGTTCCGCCCTTTGCGGACGAGTTGGTTAATCGTTGGCATTTCGAATTCGACTATTATTCCGCTAACCCCACTTGGGGGTGAAATGGAGTGCGGATATTATCAGAGCAACTTCGCATTGCAACCAGTATTTGAATTTTTTTTCACGGTTCAACTTACCAGCGGCTCAGCCGCCAGAAGCGGATTGGTCTCCGCTGCCTGGACTTCGGCTGCCGGTGGTTCCACCAGCGGCTTGAGCCGCACGTTCCGGTGCAGTTTAAAGCCCGTGCCGGCGGGGATGATATGCCCCATGATCACATTTTCCTTGAACCCATGCAAGTGGTCGATTCGGCCCATGGTTGCGGCTTCAGTCAGCACGCGCGTGGTATCCTGGAAGGAGGCGGCGCTGAGGAAACTCTCGGTTTCCAATGAAGCCTTGGTGATGCCCAGGAGGACGGGCTGGGCCTCGGCGGGTTTGCCTCCCATCTTTTCCACCCGCTGGTTTTCGTTCTCGAAAATGATCTTGTCCACCTGTTCACCCCACAGGAACGTGGTGTCGCCCGGCTCAGTGATGCGCACCTTACGCAACATTTGGCGGACGATAATTTCGATGTGCTTGTCATTGATGGTGACACCTTGCAGCCGGTAGACTTCCTGCACTTCGTTCACCAGGTGTTCCTGCAGCTCCTGCGGACCGCACACGTCAAGGATTTCGTGAGGAACCACCGGGCCTTCGGTTAATTGCTGGCCTTTCTTGACGAAATCGCCTTTAAACACAATGATATGTTTTCCGATCGGCACCAAGTGTTCCTCTTCAACCCCGGTCTTCAAATCCTTGATCAGGATGCATCGCTTTCCGCGCACCGTGGCTCCGAAATCCACCACTCCATCGATCTTGGAGATTTCAGCCGCGTCTTTGGGGCGCCGGGCTTCGAACAGCTCAGCCACACGCGGAAGGCCGCCGGTGATATCCTTGGTCTTGGAGGTCTTGCGCGGGGTTTTGGCAATCAGCGTGCCGGCCACGATCCGTTCGTCTTCGGTCACCACGATGTGAGCACCGGATGGAATCGGGTAACTGGCGCTAATCTGGCCGACGTCATCCAACACATTGACTTGGGGATGGAGATCTTCTTTGTGCTCGATGATGACCACTGCCTCCTGGCCAGTGGTTTCATCGACCTCCTGCTTCATAGTCACTCCCTCGATAATATCGTGGAAGTGCACCCGTCCGGCCTTTTCCGAGAGGATCGGAACGTTGTACGGGTCCCATTGGACGAAGGTCTCGCCACGCTTGACTGGCCCGCCGTGAGGAATTGCGATCACGGCCCCGACCACGACGTGATGAGTTTCCAGTTCCCGTCCGTCCTCGGCTACGATGGTGAGAGACCCGTTCTTGTTCAGCACGATGTTGTTCCCGTCTTCGAGTTCCACCAGACGCAGGTCATTGTAATGGACAATCCCGTCGTGCCGGGCGCGGATTTGAGGTTGCTTGAACACCTGCGAAGCCGTCCCGCCAATGTGGAACGTCCGCATCGTCAACTGGGTGCCCGGCTCGCCGATGGATTGCGCGGCAATGATCCCAACCGCTTCGCCCATCTTCACCGTTTCGCCTGTCGCCAGGTTGCGGCCATAGCAGGCAATGCAAACACCGCTTTTGCTCTCGCAGGTCAGCACCGACCGAATCCGGACCCGCTCGATGCCTGATTGTTCCACAAGCTTCGCCTTGACTTCGTCAATTTCCTCGTTGGCGCCCACCAATTTCTTCTTGGAATCCTGGGGGTCCATGATGTCATCGCAGGAAAACCGCCCCACGACTCGCT
>JAMCZD010000079.1 GCA_023473405.1 Candidatus Omnitrophota bacterium | reverse complement strand
GATAACTTCGATGACTTTGACGACGACATTCCATTCTGACCAAATGCTGATGATGGGAGCGAACCGGCGTAGCTGGTGAGCTTCCATCTCAATGAACTTGTTGGGCGTGACGCGCCCGGAAAGGAACGACATGACAAAAGAAATTGATTTCGAGCGTTTCCCGCCGCAGAAGGCGCTTGAAAATATAAAAGGCTACGCGAGCGGCAACTGTTTTCTTGGCGTCTGCGCAGTGTCCGCTTGGGAACATTGTGTTGTGGCAATAATTGCACCAGATTTTGACATGCTAGCGTACGCATGGGATTTAATTTCGCCGCTGCCATTGCAAAAAGAAGGGGTGCAGCAAGTAGCTATATTCAGTCGCGACGACATGACGCCCAACGGTGAAGCTAACCGAGCGCCGCTTTAGCGGCGTCCGGTTAAGCGTGTTGTTGTGCCCCGCCGTAACTACGGAGAGATGATGGGAGAGATGATGGTAGCTGTGCTTTTTGCCCGCGACGATAGCAACTACAAGAAGATTCCAGGCGTGGACGTTTGGGACGCAGAGCGTGATGCTCGGAAGTGGCAGGGTGGCTGCCCCGTGGTAGCGCACCCACCATGCAGGGCGTGGGGCCGCATGAAGCACATGGCGAACCCGAGGCCGGACGAGAAGAACTTGGCGCGGCTTGCGGTGGCCCTGGTGCGGGAGTTTGGAGGCGTGCTTGAGCACCCGGCGAACAGCGATCTTTGGACGGCGCAGAAACTCCCAAGGCCAAGAGAGCGAGACCAGTATGGAGGATGGACGCTCCCGGTTTCGCAGTATTGGTGGGGGCACAGAGCTGAAAAGAAGACGTGGCTCTACATCGTTGGATGTGAACCGCGAGATGTGCCGCAACTGCCGTTGCAGCTCGGTGACGCGCCGATGGTTGTAGGCAACGGGACGACGAATCACCCGCAGCGCGGAACGCCGGGCTGGCGCCCGCAGATACCGCATGCGGAACGCGAACACACGCCACCAGATTTTGCCCGCTGGTTGGTGGAACTGGCTGAGAAGTGCAAGGGGCACAACGACCAAGCTAAGGGGCGCGCTGAAAGCGCGTCCAGCGACTGAAAGGAGCGACATTGAGCGATTTGTTGGGCGACCTGCCCCCGGTACTTGATGCCTGCTGTGGTAGCAGGATGTTTTGGTTTGACCACAAGGACAGCCGTGCTGTGTTTGTGGACAAGCGCCGGGAGCGCCACACACTGCCGGATGTTTCGAGCAAGGGCGGTTCGCGTGAACTGGTGATCGACCCTGACCACCAAGCCGACTTTACGGACCTTCCTTTCCCGGACGCGGCATTCGCCTTGGTGGTATTTGACCCGCCGCACTTCGAGCGCAACGGGGAGACTGGGTGGATTGGGCTGAAATACGGGACGCTTAAAGGTGAGTGGCGCGAGGAACTGCGGAATGGTTTTTCCGAGTGCTTCCGCGTGCTGCGCCCGGACGGGGTGTTAATTTTCAAATGGTGCGAAGACGAGATTCCGGTTTCTCAGATTCTGGCGCTGACGCCTGAGAAGCCGCTTATCGGACACCGGAGCGGAAAGCAGCAGAAGACGCACTGGATAGCGTTCATGAAGGCGCCCAACGTGTAGGTGACCGGCGCTGCGCGGCTTTATCGCGCAGCGTCCAGCGACCGAAGGGAGCGAGGTCGACCGTAGGGTTGGGTGGCACATGGATACGAAGGAGAACAGGATGGATCTTGGGAAGACTGCCTACGAAGCTGCTGCCAAAGTGACGGGTTGCACGCAACAGTGGGAGGAGGCAACGCAAGAGAAGTGGAAAGCCGCGGCGGCGGCGGTTGCCGTGGCTGTGATAGAGGCGCAGATGGACGTTGCGAAAGCGACGATCCCAACGGCCTATTTCGCCACGCACCCGGACATGACAGACCGATGCGACGGCGGGAAACCGAGGGAGCTTAGGCGTGAGCATGTCGTCAGCTACATCCGCTGTGGCTGGCATGTGTGGGGTGTGACGCCCAACAAGGTGAATTCAGCGGCGAACGAAGTGAGTCCGCTGGAATGATGGGTTGTGCGTCAAACGTAACTACGGAGTACGAACTTGAATGAGTTGGCACTTTTTGCAGGGGCAGGAGGCGGCATCTTGGGAGGGCACTTGCTTGGATGGCGCACCCGATGCGCTGTTGAGCTTGATGCCTACGCCCGTGCCGTGCTGCTGCAACGGCAAGCCGACGGGTGTTTGCCACGGTTCCCGATCTGGGACGACGTGCGAACATTCGACGGCAGGCCGTGGCGCGGGCGGGTGCAGGTTGTCAGCGGAGGATTCCCCTGCACCGACATTAGCCGAGCAAACGCCAACGCCGAAGGACTTGACGGAGACAAGAGCAGCCTGTGGTTCGAGATGGCGCGAATTATCGGTGAGGTACGACCGGATTACGCACTCGTGGAGAACTCACCGTTCCTTGTGGGACGAGGACTTGAGCGGGTTATCGCTGACCTTGCCGAGTTGGGGTATGACACTCGATGGGGTGTGCTGGGAGCCTACCACGCCGGCGCCCCCCACGCGAGAGAACGAATCTGGATTGTGGCCCACTCCATGCGCGCAAGGAAACCAGACGGGTGGGCCGGTGGGTTTGGGAGGTGGATCGGCTGCGAGGGCGAAACTGCTGGAAATTTGCGAGAACGAGCAAGAGGCGAAAGCAATGGGATGTGGGAAGTTGAACCCGGAGTTTGCGGAGTGGCTTCTCGGGTGGCCGATAAATTGGACAAGCATAGAGCCGCAAGACTGCGGGGAATCGGCAATGGGCAGGTTCCAGCAGTGGTGGCAATGGCATGGCGGATTTTGACGCACAACGATGGAGGTCAGGAGACTGGCGCGGCTTTATGCGCCAGGTCGCCTGCACCGTAGGGTTAGAGGGCGGATTTTATGCGGAACAGTTCCCACAAACCGGAGTGCATACGCGCCTTGCCAGCCTCCCAATCCTGCCATGTGCGCAGAGTGGAGTGGATGCGCTCGGCGGCGGCAGTTTGCGAAATCCCAGCCGCCTCGCGGGCGGCACGGACTTCCTCCGGCGTTGGGGTTTGCGCCGCGCTTCCGGCGCGGCTGCGGTTAGGATGGTTGGACATGTTGCCAAGGTTTCAACATTTGAGTTTCAGCGATAAAGGTAAATTTTCCAGGCACGATGATTTCATCAGCCTTCGGGACGAAGGATTTTATCGCAGATTCGTAGCTGTCATACCAGAATGCTTCTTGAGAGCAAAACAAATAGCGGCCTTTTTTGTCTGTATCGCCACTAACCGAGTTTACCGACCAACCGAGATTTCTGCCATGAGATGCGATGACGAGAGTTTTCATTTTCTTTCTCCAGCCCCTGTTCCCGAGGCGCGGTGTAAACGATCTGTCTACGATTTAAAGTATACACGGATTCCGTGCAAATGCAAGCGCAAGCGGTTTTTAAAATATTTTCAGAGGGCGCAGAATAAGCCCTCTAACGGTGGAGGTCAGCGGCGTGACGACTAGGAGCGAAGCGACGACGGCAGCACGTCCGCTGGACCGCAGGGTTGAGCCTGATGATGTGTTCCCTGTGCCAAAGCGCGGGAAACGCGGGCTTGAACCTGGGCCTTGGATGGCTGGAACTGAAAAGCCGACTCGGGACGGAATGTACTTGCGGCGATGGGACTACAGCGATGACGAAGCATATAGTTTCTTTCGTGGCGGCGTTTGGTATGCCAGCGAGTTTTTGGATAGCCGAAGCGATCACCAGGACATTCCGTGGCGCGGCGGCGTGAGGCCCAACGTG
This sequence comes from Candidatus Omnitrophota bacterium, assembly GCA_023473405.1. Lineage (GTDB taxonomy): Bacteria > Verrucomicrobiota > Verrucomicrobiia > Limisphaerales > UBA1319 > JAMCZD01. The sequence continues at coordinate 623 of JAMCZD010000079.1, read as the reverse complement.
GAGTTAACCGGCGGGCTTTAGCCCGTCCGAGTTGAACGCCGGGTTATGCCGGTATGGGACAAGGGAGGGGGCACAACGACCAAGCTAAGGGGCCGCGCAGCTTTTCGCAAATTTGATTTTGATAATGTGCTATACTGTATTCATGGTTAGCGATTGGCGCGAACCACAACAGACTAGGAGAAAAAAATGAGCAAAATTACCATCATCAGAACAGAGCGGGTAATGATTTCAGGTCAGGCAGATCCAATAGATAGCACAGAGTTTCATAACGAAAAAGATGCTGAAAATTTTCTGCGGGATCATGTCCCGGCGTTGAATGATGCCCACTACAAGGAGATATGGGCAGAGCCAGAAACGAATTTTGAAAACCGTGAAATGATAAATCGCGGGGTGTCCGCATACCTGGGAACAGTGATTTATGAAATTTATGTACAGACATCAACGCAAACCGAACCGCAAAAATATATGGATGTATTTGGGAGTTAACCGGCGGGCTTTAGCCCGTCCGAGTTGAACGCCGAGTTATGCCGGTATGGGACAAGGGAGGGGGCACAACGACCAAGCTAAGGGGCCGCGCAGCTTTTCGCAAATTTGATTTTGATAATGTGCTATACTGTATTCAT
>JAMCZD010000024.1:3884-4401 GCA_023473405.1 Candidatus Omnitrophota bacterium | reverse complement strand
TCCCCCACGCCGGTGTTTCCCTCGAGGAGGCGATTAACCGCCTGATCCAGCACGCCCTCACCCAGTGCAACCACAATGTCTCCGCAGCCGCACGGTTGCTCGGGGTTTCACGCGATTATTTACGCTATCGTTTGGCCGGTAAGAAACCGGACCAGCCCTCATAAGGGCAACCACAGCCCGCGCAACCGTCCGGACGACTTGGCAATATCACCCATCCCGCCCTTCGGATTGGGTATATTCCCCCACCTCGTTTTAACTACGCAACAACCAATGTCCGTCGGTTCTTACTCCGAGCCGCCGCAGCAGTTGGCAGTTTCAAGAATTTTCTTGAGCAAGCGCCCTTTTTAGCCGTTAAATGGAAGGTAGTCAGCACTTTTGCCGAATTGGCATAAGATTAGCTACAACCGAAAGCGATGAATGGGGCAGATATTGATTTCCGCGAAGGGGTTGCCTTTTCAGGCGAACTAGATCAAAGGGTTTATGAATTATTGTAAGGCAGGTGTGGCTGAACTCCTTT
>JAMCZD010000024.1:0-3874 GCA_023473405.1 Candidatus Omnitrophota bacterium | reverse complement strand
ATCAAAAAGTTCAATACAGGCCGCGAGCAGTTCATTACCGAACAAAATAAATTAATGACCGAATGGAAGGAGAAAACCGCGGCGGAAAGAAAGGCGTTGCGGACGGCCCTGCGCGAAAAGCGTGAGGAGTTTTTGAAATCACAGGAGGCTTTGCGCGACCAAATCCGGGAACGTTTGGGCGAACTCCGACAAGAATTCAAAAACAACCGCGACAAAGTGATCAACGCGGCCGAGGAAGCAAAGGAAAACGCCAAAGACCGCCATCACGGAGCTAACCCATAATCGCCGGTTGCCATTCACCCTCGACAGGCTCGAGTGGTTTCGTTAGACAACAGAACCGGGTGACCCGAAAGGGGTTGCCTGGTTTTTTATTTGCATGGTCGCGCACTGGTTTTGCCTGTGGAAAAATCTACTGCTTCCGGTAATGCTTGGCAGCATCGTGTTGAGTGCCGCGCCCCCACCGGCGCCTTCTCAATCCCCCGCCTTGCCGCTGTTCTTACTTTGGGACAAGACTATCAACCTGCGTGCCGGTTTCGGCTACAAGGATAATGTGCTGTTGAGCCATCAAAACGCCAAGGCCAGCCCGTTTGTGGCCTCCGGTTTGGATGTGATGGTCTTCCGCCTGCCGACCTCGGGCACGCAGTTCTACTGGTTTCTTACCGGCGACGACCTCCGGTACCTGTGCTCTCCAGGTGTGGACAAAGAAGACACCCTCATCAGCCAGGCAGAGCTGAAAAAGGAGTTCAGCCACACCTGGCAAGGCGCATTGGACCTGCAGTATCTCTACCAAAACCAGGTGTTCGATGCATCCCTCACCGAAGCCGAGTTCTTCACTGTGAAAGCACAAGGCCACCGGCTTACCCTCTATCCTTGGGTCCAACACACCATCGGCCAAAGCAATCGCGTCGAACTCCAATGGAACGTTTCCCGCCAGTTTTTCGACGAACCCCTCGATAGTTATTGGGAGGTCGGCCCCAGAATCGCCGTGGGCCGATCCTACGGTTACCAGTCCGACCTGGCCCTGAGTTACGAAATCCTCGACCGCCCCTATGATCACCGCCGGCAGGCGGAACCGGACGGAACGTCAATTCCCAACGAATCCCTCTCTTTCCTGCAGCAGGAGGTCGCCATTGCCCTCCAACATTCCTGGGACCCTGCCCGTCACTGGCGCACCTTGACCAAGCTAAGCTATCTGAACAACGCCGACAATGGATCGGGTTATTACGATTTTGACCGATTCCAACTCTCTCAGCGCCTTAGCTATCGCGTCCGCGACTGGGTGATCAGCGCGCAGGTCCGCTTGAGCCAATACAATTTCGATATCCAACCGATTAGCGACACCGACACCTCACACCGCCAGAAAACTTATCTTTCCTTTACCATTCATGGCGAAGTCAAAATAATCGAATCACTGAAATGGTATGCCGACTTCGAATACGAAAATTCACTTTCAAATTTGGCCTTTGACGAATATCAAGCCAACACGATCAGCAGCGGCGTTGATTGGGAGTTTTGAACCCGCTTTAGTCATTTCACCCCCGAGCCTGCCGCCCGTCTCCGCCAAGAAATTCTCGCCGACCATGGGCAGGTTGCGGTAAAAAAATGAAGCTATGTTCAGAATTGCCACGCTTGCAGATGACAAAACCAACTTCTAAATGCATGCCGTCTCGAATCCGGCTTCTCCCTGTGGCAGTCATTGGCTTGGTGCTGGCCATCTTCGCGCTAGCCATCGTCCTGGTCAGCGCGCAATTGCGGCAGAGCATCCGCGAGCAAATCGTAAGCCGCGATGGCACCGTGCTCCAAGCCCTGTCAGTAATGCAGCAATATGCCGCCGAAGCCAGCGATACCCTGGGGAGCCTCATCGAAGATCCAATGGACCAGTTGTCGATTATCCTCGAAACCTCCCGGCTCAAAGACGTGCTCGCCGTTCGCCTGTTCGATTCCCATGGACGATTCATCACCGCCTTCCCCCCAGACGTCCGCGAGGCGCAAATGGAGGCCAAAGACCTGGCCCGGCTCCAGGGCTTGCAGCCGGTCAGCCACTTCATTGCAAAAGCGGATTTGTCCGACTACATCCAACTGCCGTCAGAGCCCGAAGGGCACAAAACAGCTCCGCTGTTGGAGGCATTCATCCCCATACAACCGAAGAAACAACCCCGCCTTGTGGGCATAGCTCAGTTTATTCTGGATGGCCGAGGTGTGGCGGATGAGTTCGGCAACGTGGATGGATACCTCTTCCGGCACGGCGTCCTGGTCTTCATCGCCGGCAGCGCGGTCATTGTTCTGGCGCTCGGTTGGGCCTTCCGACGGCTCGACCGGATGAATTGTCTCCTTTCCGAGCGCACCGCCAGCCTGCTGCGGGCCAACCAGGAACTGAGCTTGTCCGCCAAAATATCCGCTATCGGCGCCGTTACCGCCCACTTGATTCACGGCTTGAAGAACCCTCTCTCCGGATTGCAGAGCTTCATGGCCAACTGTAATTCGCTCCCGGGCAACGACTCGGCTGTCGATTGGAAAGAAGCCACCGCCACTGCTCAGCGCATGCGCACCATCATCGATGAGGTCGCTCGAGTCCTGAGAGACGAACAGGGCGCAACCGGATACGAAGTCACCTGGGCCGAACTCGCCGAGTTGCTCGAAGCGCGGGTCACCCTTGCCGCCCGCCAGGCAGGCATTCAGCTCGATGTGATTCGTTCCGTCGACGATCGCCTGACCAATCGGGAGGCTAACTTGATTTTGCTGGTTCTCGAAAACCTGGTCCGGAATGCCTTGCAGGCAACCCCAAAAGGCAAGGCTGTCCAGCTTAACCTGTTTCGCAACGAGCACGGAATCGCTTGCGAAGTGTGTGACCAGGGACCCGGATTTCCCGATTCACTCAGGTCGTCGCTATTCGCCCCTTGCCGATCCTCCAAAGAAGGCGGCATCGGCATCGGCCTCGCCATAAGCAAACAGTTGGCCCATCACTTGGGCGCCACGCTCGAGCTGAAAAGCAGCTCCCCACAAGGGTGCGTGTTTGCCCTCGTCATCCCCCAAAAGCGATAGCCGCTCCCCGGCGAACTCGGTGGTCACGCGCTCACTGGATTTGGCCTTGCTTCACCGATAGCCCGGTGGAGCCGGGAGTCCAAGAATACGTCCAAGGGCACCAATGATGAGTTTTTCGCTTTGGCCCGTGGCTTGCAGAAGCATCCCCCAGAATCGCGGCTTTTCTGCTCCCCATCCCCGGTTTACATGGTCTTGCTTTGTTCGCGGCTTTTGGCAAACATCATTCCCCATGAGATTGATGTCGGCCAGTGCTGTTCTAAGCCGCTCTTGGAGCTGTCGCCTGGCCTTGCTGTTCTTTCTCGTCTCCCCCACCCTGGCAGTGACGCCGACTTGGATTTGGGCAAATCCACGCCCAAGCGGAAACAACTTTGTCGATCTGGCTTACAAAAATGGCCTCTACGTGCTGGTGGCCGAGCATGGACAGTTATATACGAGCTTTGACCTGAATTTCTGGGAACGGCGTGATGCCCATACCACCAACGCTTTGCGGGCGGCCACTTTCCTCGGCAGCCGAATTATCATTACCGGCGAGCAGGGTGTGGCGCTATATGGCGATTCGCCAACCAATCTCAACCTGGTTGATTTGGGCACCAGCGATTGGTTGGAAAGCGTGGCTGCATCCGCAGACCAGCTTGTGGCGGTGGGTGACAATGCCGCCATTTACACCAGCCTTAACGGCGTCAATTGGGAGCGCCAGTCCGCCCCGTTCACCGATTGGCTCCGCGGCGTGGCTTATGGCAATAACCTGTTCGTTACCGTGGGCGAAAACGGTCGAATTGCCACCAGCAGCAACGGATCGGACTGGAAAATCCGTCAGAGCGGCACCACCGCA